>NZ_JBFUIU010000013.1:0-37641 GCF_056401695.1 Variovorax sp. P4_D9 | reverse complement strand
GATCATGGCGATGGGATTGGCGATGTTCTGGCCGTAGATGTCCGGCGCCGAGCCGTGCACGGGCTCGAACAGCGACGGGAACTTGCGCTCGGGGTTCAGGTTGGCCGAGGGCGCGAGGCCGATGGTGCCGGTGGTCGCGGGCCCCAGGTCGGAGAGGATGTCGCCGAACAGGTTGCTCGCCACCACGACGTCGAAGCGCGTGGGCTGCAGCACGAAGCGCGCCGACAGGATGTCGATGTGCTGCTTGTCGACCAGCACCTCGGGGTAGTCGCGGCCGATCGCGTCGGCGCGGCCGTCCCACCACGGCATGCTGATCGCGATGCCGTTGCTCTTGGTGGCCACCGTCAGGTGTTTTCTCTTGCGCGCCTGGGCGAGTTCAAAGGCGTACTTCAGCACGCGGTCGGTGCCGTGGCGAGAGAACACCGATTCCTGGATCACGATCTCGCGCTCGGTGCCTTCGTACATCACACCGCCGAGCGCTGTGTACTCGCCCTCGGTGTTCTCGCGCACCACAAGATAGTCGATGTCACCGGGCTGGCGACCGGCCAGCGGGCACGGCACGCCTTCGAAGAGGCGCACCGGGCGCAGGTTGATGTACTGGTCGAACTCGCGGCGGAACTTCAGCAGCGATCCCCACAGCGAGACATGGTCGGGCACGGTCGCGGGCCAGCCGACGGCGCCGAAGTACAGCGCGTCGACGCCCTTGAGCTGCTCCTTCCAGTCGTCCGGCATCATCTGGCCGTGCGCGGCGTAGTAGTCGCAACTGGCCCAGTCGACGACGCGGCAGTCGAGCTCGAAGCCGAAGCGCGCCGCCGCGGCCTGCACCACGCGCAGGCCCTCGGGCATCACTTCCTTGCCGATGCCGTCGCCGGCGATCAGCGCGATGCGGAAGGTGGGGGTCATTTCGGTTTTCGTCATGTTGCTGCCGCAGCCGTGCGGTCCATGTCGTCGAGCCAGCCCTGGCGCAGTTCGGGCACCGATCGGGCCAGCAGTTCGTAGTAGGGATGGTGAGGCCCGCGCTCGTAGTCGCAGCGTGCCACCTGCGCCAGCTTGCGGCCGTGCTGCATCACGACGATCTCGTCGCACACCGCGCGCACCGTATGCAGGTCGTGGCTGATGAACAGGTAGGACACGCCGAGCTCGCGCCGCAGCTCGGCCAGCAAGTCGAGCACCGCCGCGGCGACCACGGTGTCCAGCGCGGAGGTCACTTCGTCGCAAAGGATGAGGTCGGGGTCGGCCGCGAGCGCGCGCGCGAGGTTCACGCGCTGCTTCTGCCCGCCCGAGAGGCCGCCCGGCAGGCGCCCGGCGACCGTCTGCGGCAACTTCACGAGATCCAGCAATTCGCGGATGCGGCGCTTGAGCGGCTCGCCGCGCAGGCCCTTGTAGAACTCGAGCGGCCGCGCCAGGATGCGCTCGATGGTTTGCGACGGGTTAAGCGCCGTGTCGGCCATCTGGAACACGATCTGGATGCGGCGCAGCTCGTCCCGGTCGCGCTGCTGCAGCGTCGGCTTGAGTTCGCGGCCGCGGAACAGCACGCTGCCGTGGCTGGGCTTGAGCAGGCCGGCCACGGCCCGCGCCAGCGTCGTCTTGCCCGAGCCCGACTCGCCGATCACGCCGATCGCCTGGCCGCGGTGGAGCTTGAGGTCGATGTCCTGCAGGATCGGCTTGGCCGGACGCCCCTGCGCATCCACCGGGCCGTAGCCGGCCGAGAGCTGCTGCACATGGAGCAGCAGCTCGGGGTCGTCGTTCGCCGCCTTGCCTGATTCCCGCGTCACCGGTCGGGCGGCAGCCAGCAGGCACTTGGTGTAGTCGTCGGCCGGTGCGGCCAAGATCTGTCCGGTCGCATTCAGCTCGCGCATGCGGCCGCCGCGCAGCACCAGGATGTGGTCCGCCATCTGCGCCACCACGGCCAGGTCGTGGCTCACGTACACCGCGGTGGCGCGGCGCTCGCGCACCACGCGGCGGAAGGCATGCAGTACCTCGATCTGCGTCGTCACGTCGAGCGCCGTGGTCGGTTCGTCCAGGATCACGAGCTCGGGGTCGCCGATCAGCGCCATCGCGGCCATAAGCCGCTGCAGCTGGCCGCCGGAGACCTGGTGCGGGTAGCGCGCGCCGATGGTTTCCGGGTCGGGCAGCGCCAGTTCGCGGAACAGCTGCACCGCCTTCGCCTCGGCCTCGGTCCGCTTGCAGAGGCCGTGGATGACGGTCGGCTCGACCACCTGGTCCATGATCGTGCGCGAGGGATTGAAGGAGGCGGCCGCGCTCTGCGCGATGTACGCAACCGTGCGGCCGCGCAGCCCGCGCTGTTGCGCCGCATTGAGCGCGAGCACGTCGGTGTCACCGATCTGCACTCGGCCCGCCGAGATGCGACAGCCGTGGCGCGCATAGCCCATCAGCGCCAACGCGGTGGTAGTCTTGCCGGAGCCCGACTCGCCGATCAGCGCCAGCACTTCGCCAGGCTGCACGGAGAAGCTCAGGTTATCGACCAGCGTGTTCGCACCGGCAGTGATGCTGAGGCCCTGGACAGTGAGTGGTGCGCCCATCAGCGTGCTCCTCTTTCGCGCGCGGCACGGCCGGGCAAGTTGTCGATGACGAGGTTGACCGCGATGGTCAGGCTCGCGATGGCCAGCGCCGGCACGATCACCGAGGCGCCGCCCATGGCCAGCGCGCCGATGTTCTCGCGCACCAGCGAGCCCCAGTCGGCCGCCGGCGGCTGGATGCCCAGGCCGAGGAAGCTCAGGCTCGCCAGCAGCAGCACGACGTAGACGAAGCGCAGGCCCAGGTCGGCCAGCATCGGCCCCAGGATGTTGGGCAGGATCTCGCGCAGCATGATGTAGAGCGTGCCTTCGCCGCGCGTGCGCGCCACGGTCACGTAGTCGAGCGCATTGATATTGACGGCCAGCGAGCGCGCGATGCGGTAGGCGCCCGGCACGTAGATGATGCCTGCGGTGACCACCAGCATCGGCACCGAGGAGCCGAAGCCTGCCACCATGATGAGCGCGAACATCTTGCTCGGGATCGCGGTCAGCGTATCGAGGCCGCGGCTCAGCACCGCGTCGATCCAGCGGCCGCTGGCGGCGGCCAGCAGCGCCAGCGTGGTGCCGGTGCCGCTGGCCAGAAGTGTGGCGAGCAGCGCGACACCGACCGTGTAGCGCGCCCCCTCGATGATGAGCGCCAGCATGTCGCGGCCGAGGTAGTCGGTGCCCAGCCAGTGCTTCGCGCTGATCGGCGCGAAGACGTTCGAGGTGCCCGTGGCCGCCGTGCCGTGCGAGGAGAGTAGCCAGGGGCCGAGCAGCGCCGCGAGCAGCCAGAACAGCAGCACCGTGAGGCCCAGGAGCCCGGACGGGCCGAAGCCGGCGAGCCAGCGCAGCGGGCCGCCCCGGCGATCTGGCAACGCTGCCGCCAGGGAAGCCGTGGCGCTCACGACTGTTGCAGAGGTGGACGTTTCCATGGTGCTTTCCTCAACGGTGCCGCAGCCGCGGGTTGGCGACGATGCCGCAGATGTCGGCCGTCGTCACCAGGATCAGGTAGGCGCAGCAGAAGATCATGGCGCAGGTCTGCACCAGCGGCATGTCGCGCTGCGAGACCCCGTCGACCATCAGCTTGGCAATGCCGGGGTAGTTGAAGATGGTCTCGACGATGATCACGCCGCCCAGCAGGTACGACAGGCTCAGCGCCACGGCGTTGGCGATCGGACCCACCGCATTGGGCAGCGCATGCGCCAGCACCATGCGCATCGGCGAGGCGCCCTTGAGCCGCACCATCTCGATGTAGGGCGCCTCGAGCTGGTCGATCACCGCGGCGCGGGTCATGCGCATCATCTGCGCGACGATCACGCAGCACAGCACCATCACCGGCATGGCGAAGGCGCGCAGCATTTGCCCGACCGACTCGATGTCGTTCACGAAGGACAGCGCCGGCAGCCACCGCAGCTTGACCGCGAACAGCAGCACCGCCAGCGTCGCGACCAGGAATTCCGGCACCGACACCACGCCAACGGCCGTCGTCGAGGCCGCCCGGTCGAACCAGGAGCCGCGCCAGACCGCCGAGGCGATGCCGAGTGCCAGTGCGATCGGCACGGAGAACAGCGCCGTCACCGCAGCCAGCAACAGAGAGTTGGGCAGGCGGCTTGCGACCAGCTCGGCTACCGGCATCTGCGTGGTGGCCGAGCGGCCGGGATCGCCCTTCACCATGCCGAGCAACCACTTCGCGTAGCGCTGGGGCGCCGGCACGTCCAGACCCATCTGGGCTCGCAGCGCCGCCACTGCCTCCGGCGTGGCGTCCTGGCCGAGTTGCTCCTGCGCCGCATCGCCCGGCAGCACCGCCGTGATCGAGAAGACGATGACCGACACAGCGAGCAGCGAAAGCAGCGCCAACGCGATGCGCTGGGCGAGAAGTTTCAGGATCACGTGGTTCATGGGGAATCTTCCGGGGTGCGCGGATCAGGCCTCGAGCCAGACGTTCTCGGCAAAGTTGTAGCCCATGAGGCCGCCCAGGGGGATCGGCGAAAGACCCTTGAGCTTGGAGGTGTGGCCGTCGATGCTCGCGAGGAACAGCGGGATGCCGATGCCGGCATCCTGGTGGATCATGGTCTGCATGTCGGCATACATCTGCTTTCGCTTGGCCAGGTCGGTCTCTGCACGCGACGCGAGCAGCAACTGGTCGAACTTCTCGCTCTTCCAGCGCGACTCGTTCCACGCCGCACCCGACTGGAAGAACTGCGTCAGCAGCACGTCGGCGCTCGGGCGCGGGTTGACGTTGCCGAAGCCCACGTGGCTGTTGAGCCAGTGGTTCGACCAGTAGCCGTCGGCCGGCATGCGCTTGATGTCGATCTCCAGCCCGGCGCGCTGGGCCGTCTGCTGCAGCAACAGGGCCATCTCCACCGAATACAGCGCCGCGGGCGATGCCACCATCGGCACCTTGCCGGTAACGCCGGACTTCTGCAGGTGGAACTTGGCCTTGTCGAGGTCGAAGGGGCGCTGCGGCAGGCCGGCGAAATGGAAGCGGTTGGTCGGATCGATCGGCTGGTCGTTGCCGACCACCGCATAGTCGAGCGCGATGGTTTTCTTCATCTGCTCGCGGTCGAAGAGGTACTTCATCCCGAGCACGAAATCCGGGTTGGCGCCGGGACCCACGTCCTTGCGCATCACGAGGTCGGAGTACTGACCGGACTGGGTAACGAAGATCCCGAAGCCGGGCGTACCCTTCACGCGCTCGACCGAGCGCGGATTGACCGACCCCACCAGGTCCATTCCGCCCGACAGCAGCGCGTTGACGCGTGCGGTTTCGTCGCCAATGCCGACGAATTCGATCTCGTCGAGGTAGGGCTTGCCGGGCTTCCAGTAGGCGTCGTTGCGCACCATCAGCGAGCGCACGCCGGGCTTGAACTCCTTGAGCTTGTAGGGGCCGGTGCCGATGCCGGTGTTGAAGTCGGTGGTGCCTTCCTTGACGATCTGGAAGTGGGAGGTGCCGAGGATGACCGGCAGGTCGGCGTTCGGCGCGCTGAGCACGAAGGTCACTTCGTTGGGGCCGGTGGCCTTGGCGCTGTCGATCTGGTCGGCGAGCACCTTGGCCTTGGAAGCGGTGGCCGGGTCCTTGTGGCGCATCACTGAGAACACGACGTCGGCCGGCGACAGCGCCTTGCCGTCGTGGAAGGTGACGCCCTTTCGCAAGGTGAAAACCCAGGTCTTGGCATCCTTGGTGGTGAACGATTCGGCCAGCGCAGGCTGCGGCGTCAGGCTGCTGTCCAGCGATGTCAACCCGTTGTAGATCATGTTGCAGCGCGAGTAGTCGGTCTGGTTCGACTGCTTGGCCGGGTCGAGCGTGTCGGTGGCGGCGGCAGTGGCGCCGGCGACGCGGATGCGGCCGCCCTTCTTCGGCGTCTGCGCATGGGCGCTCATCGCCGCGCCTGCGATGCCACCGGCCAGCGTGGCCTGCATGCCGCCGGCCATCAGCATTGCGAGGATGTCGCGGCGCGAGGCGCCGCGCTTGAGCGACTCCATCACGCGAAGGCTTTCGCCGGGACCGACAAGCTTCTCGAAGCTCTTGTTGCTCGTGCTGTTCATGGGGTTGTCTCCTCTTGGTGGGTCGATGAAGAAGGGTGGTAACAAGGGCGCTCAGGCCAGCCTGTCCTTGAGCGTGTAGTAAAGGCCGATCGCCGGCAGGAACCACGGCGGGCCGAAGTGGCCAGGGATGGCAGGCCAGTCGCGGCCTTGCCAGGGGTTGGCAAGCGCATCGCCGCCCATCACGGCCGCCATCCGCTGGCCCATGTGGACCGACATCTGTGTGCCATGGCCGCTGTAGCCCATCGCGTAGTAGAGGCCGTTGCGCTCGCCTGCGTGCGGCAGGCGGTCCCGCGTCATGTCGACCAGGCCGCCCCAGCAATAGTCCAGCCGCACTTTACCGAGCTGCGGGAAGAGCTGAGCAAGCCCTGCGCGCAGGATCTCGCCGCTCGCGGCATCCGACTGCAGGCTGGAGATTGCGAAGCGCGCACGTCCGCCGAAGACCAGCCGGTGGTCGGCGGTGAGCCGGAAATAGTGGTGGATGTTCGCCAACGTCACGTAGGTGCGCCGCGCCGTGAGTAGCGCCTGCGCGCGCTCGGCGCCGAGCGGCTCGGTGACGACGATGAAGCTGCCGATCGGCACGATGCGGCGGCGCAGCCAGCCGAAGCTGCCGTAACCGCCGTGGCGCGTCGCGCCGGTGGCCAGCAGCACCTGCTGTGCGCTGACGGTGCCGCGTCCGGTGTGCAGCCGGTGTGCCTGGCCGCGACCCACGCGTTCGATGCGCTGCACGCCTGCGCCCGTATGGATCTGAGCACCGTTGCGTTCGGCCGCGGACGCCAGACCCTGCGCGAAGCGGCCCATGTGCATCTGGCCGCTGCGCTTGTAGAGCAGGCCGCCGTGGAACTGGTCGCTCTGCACTTCGGCGCGCACGCTGGCCGCGTCGAGCACCTGGACATCGGTGTCCACGCCGTCACCGATCAGGCGTTCGGCGCTGCGCTCCAGTGCGGCCATCTGGCTCGGCCGCGTGGCGAGCTTGAGCTTTCCGTGGCGCAGGAAGTCGCAGGCGATAGCCTCCTCGCGCACAATCCGCTCGACCGTGTCCACGGCGTCGTCGTAGGCGTGATACCAGCCTCGGGCGCGCTCGACGCCGACCTTGACGGCCACTTCAGCGTAGTCCTGGGCGAGCCCGTTGTTGACATGCCCGCCGTTGCGCCCCGAGGCTTCGGCCGCTACGCGCTCGCCGGCCTCCAGCACCACCACCTTGGCGCCGCGCTTCGTCAGCGCCAGCGCCGCCGAGAGGCCGGTGAAGCCGCCGCCCACGATCGCGACATCCACCTGCGCCGGCAGCTCGCACGAGCGCGAGACGAAGGCGGGCGCCGAATCGGTCCAATAGGATTCAAGCTTCATGGCGTGCGGTGCTTGCAACGGATCAGAGACCGACCACGCCGGGGAGGCCGCCGATGTCCTTGATCTCGACGTAGCGGTAGGCCGGGTTGCCCGGGCCGTGGCCGCGATTGACGAAGACCTTGTTGACAATGCCCAGATCGTCCGCCGACATCAGGTCGTAGCGCAGGCTGGAGGACACGTGCAGCACGTCTTCCGGGTTGCAGCCCAGCGAGTCGAACATGAACTCGAAGGCCTTCAGGCGCGGCTTGTAGGCCTGGGCCTGCTGCGCCGTGTAGACGCGGTGAAACGGCGCGCCAAGCTGGGCGACGTTTTTCTGAATCTGGCTGTCCATGGCGTTGGACAGGATCACCAGCGGGATCTCGTTGGCGATCTTGGCCAGGCCGGCCGGTACGTCTTCGTGCGGGCCCCAGGTGGGCACCGCGTCGTAGTACTTCTGCGCGTCGCTGTCGAGGTACTGATGCTTCCATTTCTTGCACAGGCGCCGAACGGCGTTCTTCAACACCACTTCGTAGGGTTGCCAGTCGCCCAGCACTTCGTCGAAGCGGTAGGCACTGAAGTCGGCGATGAACTGCTCCATCTGCTCGGCCGGAACGCGGTCGCCAAAGATGTCGCGCGTCAGCTCGCCCATGCGAAAGCGCGTGAGGGTGCCGTAGCAGTCGAAGGTGATGTATTTGGGGCGGATGCTCATGGTCTCTGTTCCTTGGATGAGGGATGTAAATGCGACGAACTCATTACGAAGCGATTGCAGCACGCAGCGGCGTCGAGGTTGTAGGGAAATGCAGGGGCTGGCGCGCGGAAGCTGCGGTTTGGAGGGGGTGCGGCGGCATGCCGTGCGGTCTGCCCCTAGCGTGAGCGGCAGCGGCAGCGGCAGCGTCATGCTCAGGCCATGATCCACACCTTGCGCACGGTCTCAAGGGTGCGCCAGGTGCCGGTGTAGCCGGGCTTCATGATGAAGCAGTCCCCGGCCTTGTAGGTCACCGGGGGCTGTCCGTCCTCGGTGAGCTCGACCACGCCAGACAGGATCAGGCAGAACTCCCAGGTCTCGCCCTTGATGGAGCGGTTAATACCAGGCGTCGACTCCCACACGCCGGCGCGCACCTTTTCGTCCTTGGCGCTGTCGACGTCCCAATTGCGGCACACGATGTCGCCTTCGATGACGCGGTCGGCCGGCGGCCGATACTCCCGCGCTTCGCCTAGCTGGTCCAAGTTAAAGTTAATGAGCAGATTCTTTGACATGAAAAGTGGACTCTCAGGAGGGTGGAACACGAACCAAATGCTATGTTTGGCCGCTCCCGAGTGCGTGCTGAAGCCGATGCCCAAAACGGTGGCAAATGCGCGATTGGCTGCCGGCACAGCGCAATCTGCTTTGCGTGGGGGAATGCGTGAGACTGCCGCGATCAGTTGGAGAAGTCGTTGCCTGCCGCCAATGCCAACCGATCTCGGTGACGGCCTGCGCGATGGGGAAGTTCCAAAATGCGGTTGCGCGCTGCTCAACGCACGGTCGACGATGGCTGCAGCAGCGATCGGTACCTCGGCATAGAACTTCCCAACGGATGGACGACGAAGCTCCAGCACCTCGCCCTCGTCATGACCAACACACCCCCGATGAAGTGTTCATTCGGAAAAGGAGGTCCTGTTGAGATCGAAATCAAGCACGTGCAAGTCCGCGTCGAAGCTTTTGCATGGGCGATCGATGCTAGGGAGATTGGCTCGGCATTTGTATGCGTAAGCAGGCCCGCTGCCGCAGCGAATTGCAAAACAGGGACCTTTTGCAGGAGAAGCTTGCGAGTTGCGAAAGAGCGCGAATTCGGTCTGGCGAAAGGCGCGGATGTCGTTCAAGATGAGCTGCCCTTTTGCTCGTACGAAGACTTCCGATGCCCGTCCAGACACCGAACGCACCCACTCTCGACGGCATGGTGCTGAGACCGATGACCGCTGCCGACTTGCCGCGCGCGCATGCATTGACCGCCGAGCTGCGCTGGCCGCACCGCCCCGCGGATTTGGCACAGGTTTTCGCCCACGCCGAGGGCATCGTCGCCGAGCGCGATGGCGAGCTGGTCGGCACCGCGCTGCGTTGGCGCTGGGGCGAGCACCACGCCACCATCGGCCTCGTGATCGTGTCGCCGGCGTGCCAGGGGCGCCGTCTCGGCCACCGGCTGATGAGCGCGCTGCTCGAAGAGCTCGAGGGTTGCACGGTGCTGCTGCACGCCACCGCCGAAGGGCGAGGCCTTTACGAACGCCTGGGCTTCGTGCGCACCGGCGAGCTTCGGCAGCATCAGGGCGTGGCCCAGCCGGCGCCGCTGGTCGCTCTGCCGACGGGCTGGCGTCTGCGGCCTGCCGGCCAGAGCGAGGCCGCATCGCTGCAGGCGCTCGACACCGCGGCACGCGGCATGCCGCGCGATGCGCTGATCGCAGACTTGCTCGCCGCGTCCAATGCCTGCGTGGTGCTCGACCACGACAACGCGCCGCGCGGCTTTGCCATGCTGCGCCGCTTCGGACGCGGGCACGCGATCGGTCCGGTGGTGGCGCCCGATGCCGAAGGCGCGAAGGCATTGATCGCGCACCTTGCCGGGATGAATGCCGGCAACTTCACGCGCATCGATATCGACTTCGCCAGCGGCCTGGCCGAATGGCTCGAGAGCATCGGCCTGCTGCGCGTGGACACGCTGACGACGATGATGCGCGGCGCGCCGCTCGCCGTRCCGCCCGGCGGGCCGTCCCTGTTCGCAATCGTTACGCAGGCCACGGGCTGATCACGATGAGCGCCACCACCTTCCTCTACAAGTCCGACCCGGTTCGCGGCCGCCAGTGGGCCGAGGTGTTCCAGCGCCGCGCGCCGGCGATCGACTTTCGCATCTGGCCCGATATCGGCGACCCGGCGCAGGTGCGCTTCCTCGCGGCCTGGGAGCCCCCGCGCAATCTGGCCGAGCGCTTCCCCAACCTGAAGGTGTTGTTCTCTTCCGGCGCCGGCATCGACCAGTTCGACTTCGCGGCGCTGCCGCCGGACTTGCCGGTGGTGCGCATGGTCGAGCCCGGCATCGTGCAAGGCATGGTCGAGTACGTGACGCATGCGGTGCTCGACCTGCATCGCGACATGCCGAGCTACCGGCGCCAGCAGCTGGAGAGCCAGTGGCGTCCGCTGCCGGTGCGGCCGGCCAGCGTGTGCCGCGTGGGCGTGCTGGGGCTTGGCTCGCTGGGTCAGGCGGTGCTGGCGCAGCTCGTGGGCCTGGGCTTCGACTGCGCAGGCTGGAGCCGCTCCCGGCATGCGGTCGATGGCGTGGTCTGCCATGCCGGCGCCGACGAGTTGCCGGCCTTTCTMGCGCGCACCGACATCCTCGTGTGCCTGCTGCCGCTGACCGATTCGACGCGCGGCTTTCTCGATGCGCGGCTGTTCTCGATGCTGCCCGAAGGCGCGGGTCTGGTGCACGTCGGGCGCGGGCCGCAACTCGTTGAAGCGGATCTGTTGGCCGCGCTGGCGAGCGGCCGCATCGGCGATGCCGTTCTCGACGTGACCGACCCCGAGCCGCTGCCATCGGCGCATGCCTTCTGGCGCCATCCGAACATCCAGCTCACGCCCCACATCGCGAGCGTGACGCAGCCGCTGAGTGCTGCGGAGGTGGTGCTCGACAACCTGCAGCGCTACCAGGACGGCGAGCCGATGGTCGGGCTCGTCGATCGCGCGCGAGGGTACTGAGGCGCACAAGCGGAGGCTGCATTGCACAAGGCGCTCATGCAGCATCAACCACAGGAGCCAATCGACAGATGCAAGAAGATCAACGCGACAACGAGCAGCGCTGGGAGCAGGTGCGCACGCGCTATCCGGCGCAGGAACCGCTGCTCAACCTGAACAACGCGGCCGTCAGCCCGCCACCACGGGTCGTCGAGCAGGCGGCGATCGAGGCCTTTCGCCTGGTCAGCCGCAACCCGGACGTCAACATGTGGACCCGGCTCGATGCGAATCTGCCTTCGATCAAGGACGCGCTGGCTGCCTTGGTCGATTGCGATGCGGCCGAGATCGCGCTCAACCGGAACTCGACGGAGGGACTCAGCACGGTCATCTTCGGGGTGACCATGCAGCCCGGCGACGAAGTGGTGGTCTCCGAGTGGGACTACCCGAGTGCCCTGCGCGGCTGGCAGCAGCGCGCCGCACGGGAAGGTATCCGAGTCGTGACTGTGCGCTTCGATCCGCTCGACGATGACGACGCCATCGTGAGCGCCTATTCGAATGCGTTGACGCCGCGAACGCGCGTAATGCAGCTGACGCACATGCTGCATGGACGGGGCGCGTTCCTGCCGAGCGCCTGTGCGAGCTGGCGCGCGAGCGTGGGGTGGCGTCCTTGGTCGACGGGGCGCAGACCTTCGCGCAAATACCCGTCAGTTTTTCCGGACGCTCGGCTGCGACTTCTTCGTCACCAGTCTCCACAAGTGGCTGGGTGCTCCCGTTGGAAACGGCATGTTGATCGCGCGCCGCGACCGCATAGCATCCACGTGGCCCCTGATGGCACCGTTCGAAGACGTGCCGCACCGCATCGACAAATTCGACCACTGGAACCTTGGGACCTACAACTCCGCGCTGTAGCCGGGCATCGCTCCCGCCATCGAGATCCATCGCGAAATCAGCGTCCATGCCATGCACGCTCGCCTGCGCGAGTTGACCCGCTATTGGGTGGCACTGGCTCGTGGCATTCGAGGTTTCAGCATGCACACGCCGGTCGACGACGAGCGGCTCGCAGCGGTCAGCCTGTTCTCGATTGCCGGTGCCGCATGAGGCATGTCGAGCAGGAATTGCGCGACAGGCACCGGGTGCATGCGAAGTACCGCCGCATGGGGCCGATCGAGGGCTTGAGAGTTTCGCCGCATGTCTACATTCGGAAAACCGAGTTACAGCGCTTCGTGGAAGCGCTGGACCGCGTGCTCGGCTAGAACCGCATCCGACGCGGGCGCTTCCTTGCCGCGGAAGTCTCACGGCACGATCTGCTGTGGCGAAGCGTACAACCGCAGCCTGCTTCGCACAGGGCCCGCAATGCAGCACCCGAACGTAGGGCATGCGGCCTAAGCTTTTGGACATCCAAAGGCCCGACTCCCGCCCCTTCATGACACACCCCATCGCATTGCCCAACAAGGCCGCGCTCGACGCCATCGACCGCGCCCACCTCATCCACCCCGTCTCGCCCTGGCGCGTGCACGAAGAGCGCGGGCCCACCGTGCTCGCCTCGGGCCGCGGCGCGTGGCTGACCGATGCCAACGGCCATGAACTGCTCGACGCCTTCGCAGGCCTGTGGTGCGTGAACGTGGGCTATGGGCAGGAGAGCGTGGTGCAGGCCGCGGCCGAGCAGATGCGCCGGCTGCCGTATGCCACGGGCTACTTCCATTTCAGCAGCGAGCCGGCCATTCGCCTGGCCGAGAAGCTGGTGCAGATCACGCCCGCATCGCTGACCCGCGTGTACCTGACGCTCGGCGGCTCCGATTCGGTCGATGCCGCGGTGCGCTTCATCGTGCAGTACTACAACGCGATCGGCAAACCGTCGAAGAAGCAGTTCATCGCGCTGGAGCGCGGCTACCACGGCTCCTCGTCCACCGGTGCGGGGCTGACCGCGCTGCCGGTCTTCCACCGCGGCTTCGACCTGCCGCTGCCCACGCAGCACTACATCCCTTCGCCCAACCCGTACCGCCATGCCGACGGCGCCGATCCGCAGGCGCTGATCGCTGCCTCGGTGGCGTCGCTGCGCGCCAAGGTCGAGCAGTTGGGCGCAGACAACGTGGCGGCCTTCTTCTGCGAGCCGATCCAGGGCTCGGGCGGGGTGATCGTGCCGCCCAAGGGCTGGCTCAAAGCCATGCGCGAGGCCGCGCGCGAACTCGATATCCTTTTCGTGGTGGACGAGGTCATCACCGGCTTCGGCCGCACCGGCCCCATGTTCGCGTGCGAGGCCGAGGGCGTGGAGCCCGACCTGATGACCGTGGCCAAGGGCCTGACCGCCGGCTATGTGCCGATGGGCGCGACGCTGATGTCGGAGCGGGTCTATGCGGGCATTGCCGATGGTGCGCCGGCCGGCGCGTCGGTTGGGCATGGCGCCACCTATTCGGGGCACCCCGTCAGCGCCGCGGTTGCGCTCGAGGTGCTGCGGCTCTACGAAGAGGGCGGCGTGCTGGCCAACGGCCAGCGCGGCGCGGCACATTTCGCGGCCGGCCTAGAGGGGCTGCGCGCGCACCCGCTGGTGGGCGATGCGCGCCACCGCGGCCTGCTGGGTGCGCTGGAGCTGGTAAGCGACAAGGCGAGCAAGCGCGGCTTCGACGCGGCGCTCGGGCTGCCGGACCGCATCTTCGCCGCGGGCTACCGCAACGGGCTGGTGTTCCGCTCCTTCGGCGATCACATCCTTGGCTTCGCGCCGGCGCTTACCTTCACCGAGGACGAGTTCGCGCAGATGTTCGTGCGGCTCAAGAACACGCTCGACGAGGTGCTGCAGGCGCCCGACGTCCGCGGCGCGCTGGCGGACTGAAGCGGCCCCGGGAAAACAACGGACGCAGCGCGCAGAGTGCGGCCGCAGAATCGACGACTCCGCGTTCACCACCACCACCACCCATGTCAGAAGCATTCAAGATCGACCGGCTCGACCTGCGCATCCTCGCCGAGCTGCAGAAGAACGGCCGCATGACCAATGTCGACCTGGCCGATGCGGTGGGCCTGTCGCCCAGCCCCTGCCTGATGCGCGTGAAGCGGCTGGAGCAGGCCGGCTACATCGCCGGCTATGGCGCGCACCTGCGGCTGGAGAAGCTGGGCGACACGCTAACGGTGTTCACCGAGGTCACGCTGCAAGACCACCATCGCGAGGACTTCGTGCGCTTCGAGACCGCCATGCAGGAGGTCGACGAAGTGCTCGAGTGCCATCTGGTGAGCGGCGGCTACGACTACCTGCTGCGCTTCCTGACGCGCGGCGTCAACCATTACCAGGAAGTGATCGAGGAACTGCTCGAACGCAACATCGGCATCGCGAAGTACTTCAGCTACATYGTGATCAAGTCGCCTTTCATCAAGACGCACTGTCCGATCGAGCGGCTGTTCCCGCATCCGCGCTGAGGCGCTTGCGTTCAGCCCATTCCCGGCTGATGGTGGCTGACGGCAGGATCTGCTTGCAGCGACTCGGACAACCGCAGCCTCCTTTGTGCAAGACCCTCATTGCAGCACCGGCGCGAGGGGCACGCAGCCTAAACTTTTTGCYATGAACTCCCCGATCATCGAACACCTCAGGAGCGCTGGCCACCTGGACCGCATGTACGTTGGCGGCGAATGGGTCATGCCGGAAACGCAGGATCGCAGCGCCGTCGTCGACCCATCGACGGAGGAGCCCGTCGCGGATATTGCGCTGGGAAGTGCAAGTGACATTGCTGCCGCGGTGGCTGCGGCGCAGCGCGCTTTCGTGACCTGGTCCGTGAGTTCCCCGCACAGCAGGGCCTCGCTTCTCGATCGCGTGCACAGTCTGATTCTCGAGCGCGCGGAGTTGTTTGCCCAGGCCATCTCGCTGGAGATGGGCGCGGCAATCGGCATGGCGCGTAGCACTCAGGTGCCTATTGCGGCGGAGCACATCCGCGTGGCCCGGGACATTGCGGGCAGCTATCCCTTCCTCACCCATCGGGGCGACACGGCCATCGTGCGAGAAGCCATCGGGGTGTGCGGCCTGATCACGCCCTGGAACTGGCCGCTCTACCAGATCACCGCCAAGGTCGGCCCCGCCTTGGCGGCGGGATGCACCGTCGTTCTGAAGCCCAGCGAACTGTCGCCGCTAAGCGCGTTGCTGTTCGCGGAAGTGATGCACGACGCCGGCGCTCCGGCGGGTGTGTTCAACCTGGTCAACGGCCAAGGGCCAGAGGTTGGCGCCGCTCTGGCTGCGCACCCGGATGTCGACATGATCTCCATCACCGGCTCCACCCGGGCCGGCGTGCTGGTGGCGCAGGCGGCCGCACCAACTGTCAAGCGCGTGGCCCAGGAACTCGGCGGTAAGTCGCCCAACGTCATCCTGCCCGATGCTGATTTCGCACGCGCCATACCGGCTGCGGTGGCGGCCGGTATGCGCAATGTTGGCCAGTCCTGCAGTGCGCCCACCCGCATCCTCGTGCCGCGCGTACGCCTCGCGGAGGTCGAGCGGCTCGCATGCGAGACGGCCTCTGCATTCGTCGTGGGCGATCCGCGTTCGCCGCAGACCACGCATGGTCCGGTAGCCAACCGCGCGCAGTTCAATCGCGTGCAGGAGATGATCGGTGTCGGCACGGCCGAAGGCGCGCGCCTCGTCTGTGGCGGCCCCGGCCGGCCGCAGGGGCTGGAGCGTGGCTGCTACGTGCGCCCGACACTTTTCTCCGACGTGCAGCCGCAGATGCGGATCGCGCAGGAAGAGATCTTCGGCCCGGTGCTGGTGATCATCGCCTACGACAGCGTGGACGAGGCGGTGGCCATCGCCAACGGCACCGAATACGGCCTCGGGGCGCACGTGCAGGGCCGCGACCTGGCGGCCGCGCGCGCGGTGGCCTTGCGCATCCGCTCCGGACAGGTCCACATCAACAACCCGCCCTGGAGCCCCGATGCGCCCTTCGGCGGCTACAAGCGCTCGGGCAACGGACGCGAGTACGGCGTCGAGGGCCTGGAGGAATACCTCGAGACCAAGGCCATCCTCGGCTACCTAGACGGCCCGGCGCCCGCTGCCGCATGAGGGCGCCAACGCAGACAAATACCCGCAACTCAAAGGAACAACGACCATGACCGTGGCCCTGCTGCTGCACCGCGCCGATGGCGCATCGCCAAAGACCTCTTTCCGCAGGGCTGCCTTCGGCCCGGCCGATCCCTTTGCGCGCAACCGAGAAATCGCTTGGGAAGGGCCGGGCGAGATGAGCGCCGGCCGCGTCAGCTTCACCGGTGACCTCGATGTCGCGCGCTTTCCCCACATCGAGACCCTTGTGGTGGTGGAGGGCGAGCTGACCCTGACGGTGGCCGGAGAGGCCCCGATGGTGCTCGGTCCGCAAGCGGGCGCCGTCATCGGATGCGGTACCGCACTTCACATCCAGGCTGCAGCGCGCACGCGATTCGTCTTTTGCGCGGCCGCTTGCGAGAAGCCGACCCAGCGTGGCGTCACTGCACTGCGCGCCGAAGCCAACTTCAAGCCGTCCAATCCGCCACCGGCCGAGACGCTGCTGGGTCCCACGCCGCAATGCCGCAGCGACAACGTGTTCACCGACGACGGCGCGCAGTACCTCGCGGGCACCTGGGAGTCGACCCCTTACCACCGGATCGTCCGGGCGCATCGCCTCAACGAGTTCATGTTCCTGCTGGCCGGCGGTGTGCGGTTTGCAGCCCCCGACGGCAGCGTGCTGTCTGCCGTCACCGGCGATGCGCTGTTCGTGCCGCAGGGCGCACCGATCGGCTGGGAAAGCAGAGACCGCGTGGCGAAGTTCTACGTGTGCCAGAGCGTCCAGGCCTGAGGCGACGATCGAGCCCCAGCCATGTCACAGCCACTGCGCCTTGTCGAGACTTCGCCCACGCTGCCGGCCCGCGCCGACGTCGTGGTGATCGGCGGCGGGATCATCGGTGTCTTCACCGCCTACTACCTGACGCAGCGCGGGCTGTCGGTCGCCCTGGTCGAAAAGGGCCGCATCGGCGCCGAACAATCGAGCCGCAACTGGGGCTGGTGCCGGCAGCAGAATCGCGACGCGCGCGAACTACCCATGTCCACCCGGAGCCTGGAGCTGTGGGATCAGTTTGCCGCCGACAGCGGCGAAGACACGGGCTTCAAGCGCTGCGGCTTGCTGTACCTCAGCAACGACGAAGCCCAGATTGCCGGCTGGGCCAAGTGGCGCGAGTTCGCCACGACGGTTGGCGTGACCACGCACATGCTGAGCGGCCGCGAGGCCTCGGAGCGCGGCCAGGCGACCGGCCGCGCGTGGAAAGGCGGCGTCTTCTCACCCAGCGACGGCACGGCCGATCCGGCCAAGGCAGCGCCCGCCGTGGCAGCCGCGCTCATGAAACTCGGCGGCACGGTGCACCAGAACTGCGCCGCGCGTGGCATCGAGATGGAAGGCGGCCGGCTCAGCGGCGTGGTGACCGAAGCGGGGACCATCAAGACCCGCACCGCCGTGCTCGCAGGCGGCGCGTGGGCGTCCTCGTTCTGCAACCAGCTCGGCGTGCAGTTTCCGGTCGCCACGATCCGCCAATCGATCGTGCGACTGGCGCCGGTGGATCAGCAACTGCCGGCCGCGCTGACCAGCCCACGCGTTGCTATCACCCGGCGCCCCGACGGCCACTACGTCCTGGCCATCAGCGGCCGAGGGCGCGCCGACCCCACGGCACAGCTGGTGCGCTTCGCGCCGCAGTTCTTGCCGATGTTCGCCAAGCGCTGGCGCAACGTGTTTCCCGGTGGCCTGGAAGGCATCCGATGGGGCCACGAAACCCGCGCTCGATGGAAGCTGGACGCTCCCACACCGATGGAACGGGCGCGCATCCTCGACCCGACGCCCGACCCCGCGGGTGTCCGCGAAATCCACCGCCGTGCCGTCGATCTGTTGCCTGTGCTGCGCGAAGCCCGCATCGTCAACACCTGGGCGGGCTACATCGACAGCACGCCCGACGGCGTGCCGGGTATCGGCGAGCTGCCGCAGGTTCCCGGGCTCATCCTGGCTGCAGGTTTCTCGGGACACGGCTTCGGCATCGGCCCCGGCGCTGGCCACCTGATCGCCGACCTGGTGTCTGGGGCCAAGCCGATCTTCGATCCCGCGCCTTTCGATCCCGCACGGTTCAAGGAGTCGATGTGGGGCAAGGTGGCTGATTTCTAGACCTGTTCCGGGTTTGCCGCACCAGGCTGACGACCCATCTCCTTTGATCACCACACGAAGGGCTTCGATGATCCGGCGCATTGCCTTCATCCACACGGTCGCGATGCTGGTCGAGCGGTTCCGTCCGCGCTTCCAGTCGGAGTTGCCCGACGCAGATTGCTTTCACATGCTGGACGAAAGTGTCCTGCAGGATCTGATCCGGTACGGTCCTTCGAGCGGCATCACGCGCCGCATCGTCACACTCTCGCAACTGGCGGCCGACGCGGGGGCCGAGTTGATCGTTTTCACGTGCTCGTCGACCTCACCGGCCATCGATACGGCGCGCCAGACGATTGGTGTGCCCATCCTCAAGATCGACGATCCGCTCTACGCCCGCGTGGCCAGCGAGCCCGGCCGCATCGGTCTGATCTGCACGACCGCCTCGACCGTCGCACCGAGCCGCGCGCTGCTGACCGCGCACGCGCAGGGCGCCGGCCGGGACATCTCGGTGGAAAGCGTGCTGTGCGCGGCGGCATTCGACGCCCTGGCCAGCGGCCGGCGTGACCTGCACGATCGCCTCGTGTGCGAGGCTGCGGCCGAGTTGGCGCCACGGGTCGATCGCATCGTCCTGGCGCAAGCCTCGTTGGCGCACCTGGCCGAACCGCTCGCCGGTCAACTGGGGCTACCGGTGTTCGCGAGCCCGGAACTGTTGGTGCAGGAGGTGGTTGCCCGGGTGCGGGATTCGGCCTAGCAACAAGGACAAGCCATGACCATCCTGCTCGGCTGCATCGCCGACGACTTCACCGGCGCCACCGACCTGGCCAACAACCTGGTGCGCGCCGGCATGCGCGTGGTGCAGACCATCGGCGTGCCGGCTGGGCCCCTGGACAGCGAAGTCGATGCGGTGGTGGTGGCGCTCAAGTCGCGCACCATCGCGCCAGCGGAGGCTGTGGCGCAATCGTTGCAAGCGCTGCGCTGGCTGCAGGCGCAGGGGGCGCGGCAGATCTACCTCAAGTACTGTTCCACCTTCGACAGCACGCCCGCGGGCAACATCGGCCCGGTGACGGAGGCGCTGGGCTGCGACTTCACCATCGCCACGCCGGCATTCCCGGACAACCAGCGCACCGTTTTCAAGGGCCACCTGTTCGTCGGCGACGTGCTGCTCAGTGAAAGCGGCATGCGCAACCATCCGCTCACGCCGATGACCGACGCCAACCTCGTGCGCGTGCTGCAGGCACAGACACAGCGGCGTGCGGGCCTGGTCGACCACCGCAGCGTCGCCGCGGGCGAAGCGGCGATCCGCGCGCGCATCGCCGAGTTGCAGGCCGACGGCGTCGGCATCGCCATCGTCGATGCCGTGTCCAACGACGACCTGCTCTGCCTGGGCCTTGCGCTGCGCGACCTGCCGCTGGTCACGGGGGGTTCGGGTGTGGCACTCGGGCTGCCGGCCAACTTCGGCATCAGGCCGTCGGTGCAGTCCGCAATGCTGCCACCGGCGCGCGGGCGGCAGGCCATCGTGTCGGGCAGCTGTTCCACTGCCACCAACGCGCAGGTGGCCGAGTTCATGGGCTCCGGCGGCGCCGCGCTGGCACTGGAGCCGCTGCGCATCGCGGCGGGCGAGGACGTTGTCGGCGAGGCGCTCGCCTGGGCCGGGCTGCGGCTGGCTGATGGCCCGGTGCTGGTGTACTCCACAGCCCCGCCGGAGGCGGTCCAGGCCATCCAGGCGCGCGTGGGCGTTGAGGAAGCCGGCGCGATGGTCGAGCGCACGATCGCCCGCATCGCCTGCGGCCTGGTGGAGCAAGGCGTGCGCCAGCTCGTCGTGGCCGGCGGTGAGACGTCGGGCGCCTGCGTGCAGGCCCTGGGGATCTCGCGCCTGCTGATCGGTCAGCAGATCGATCCTGGCGTGCCATGGTGTCACACCGCGTCGCCGCTTGCGCCGGACGGCCTGCACGTCACGCTCAAGTCGGGCAACTTCGGCACCCCCGACTTCTTCCGCAAGGCTTTGCGGGCGCTGGCGGCATGAGTGCAAGGCTGCTCGACGAAGCCACCGCGCGTTCGGAGATCTGCCGCATCGGCCGCAGCTTCGATCGCGGCTACGTGCACGCGAGGGCGGCAACATCAGCGCGCGTTTGGCCGACGTCTTCCTGATCACTCCGACGGACGACTGCCTCCGTTCCCTGGACACAGCCCGGCTGGCCCGGCTGGACGCAGATGGGCGCCAGGTCGCTGGCGACTTGGCCAGCAAGACGGTCGCGCCGCACCGGTGCATCCATGCGGTCACTGCCGCGAGTGGACAACCGGCCGGGTCGGTGATCCACACGCACAGCACCTCGCTGGTCGCGTRCTCTTTGAAGGCATTCGAAGCGAAGGGAAGCTTGGATGGAGAAGCGGACTTGCTGCCACGCCGTACTTCGTGATGAAGGTCGGCCGCGTCCCGCACATCCCTACCGACGCCCCGGCGCCGATCAGGCCGCCGAGGCGGTGGCGCAGGCCATAACGCGCCATGCTGCCGACAGCCGGCAACGCGTGCCGTGATGCTGGCGCGCCTGGGCCGGAACATCTGGCACGACAACCCGGCCGCCGCGATGGCGGTGCTCGAGGAACTCGAGGAGACCGCGCGGCTTTGGCTGCTGGCGCGAGCCTACTCCGCTGGATGAGGCGCAGCTTGCCGAACTCCGCAGCGTGTTCGGCGCCAAGTGGTAGCCGGAGGTTGATTTCCAGCAGGCACTGCGCAAGCGGCGCCGCGAGTCAGGACCAAGCAAAGTTTCGGCAAGCGTCGCGATTGAAATGGATTCCACTTGCGTCACACATGAATGCGGCATTTCCTCAGCCGCCGGATTCATAGACTTATAGCCACCCCAACCAGTGGACTTGTCGATGACCTTCAAACCCAAATTCATCAGTTTCGACTGCTACGGCACCCTCATCAACTTCGAGATGGGTCCGACCGCGAACGTCTTGTTCAAGGACCGCGTCCCGACCGATCGGATGCCTGCCTTCCTGGACAGCTTTCGGGCCTATCGCCTGGACGAAGTCATGGGCGAGTGGAAGCCCTTTTTCGACGTCGTGGAGAACTCGATCCGGCGCGCCTGCAAGGCGCACGGCGTGGACTACAGGCCGTCGGACGCCGCAGCGCTGTACGACGCCATCCCAACGTGGCAACCGCATCCGAACGTCGTCGAGGTTCTGGAGGCGATCGCACCGCACGTCCCCCTGGTGATCCTCTCGAACTCGATGGTCGACCTGATCCCGGCGAGCGTCGCCCATCTCAAGGCAAAGTTTCACGCCGTCTACACCGCCGAGGAAGCACGCGCGTACAAGCCGCGCTTCCAGACCTTCGAGTACATGTTCGACCAGCTCGGATGCCCGCCGGACCAGATGATGCATGTCTCGTCGAGCTTCCGGTACGACCTGATGACGGCCTCCGACCTGGGCTTCATGGCCAAGGCATACATCGATCGTGCGCATGAGCCGGCTCGCGAGGGCTACGGTGTCAGCCGCTTGACCGACGTCCGTCAGCTTCCCGGCCTGCTCAGCCTATGACCGCGTTGAGCACCACCGCGCCAGACCTCGCGCCCGCGGCGGTGGAGGCATTGGTCCATCGCCTCTACGGCATCGAGGGTTCCACCCGGCCRCTGGCGGGCGAACGTGACCAGAACTGTCTGGTGCAGGCGTCGGACGGCTGTCGCTACGTCTTCAAGATCAGCAATCCATCCGAGCCGGCCTCGGTCGTCGACTTCCAGATCGCGGCGCTCGACCACATTGCCCGCGTGTCGCCGGACCAGCCGGTGCCGCGCGTCGTGCGGACACTGGAAGGACRCACGCACGGCAACATAGCGCTACCTGAGGGCCTCCCCACACGCGTGCGGATGCTGACCTACCTGGACGGCATCCAGATTCGCGAGACCGTGCGCACCGCCGCGCAGCGTCGGGCCATGGGGACAGGACTTGCTGAGTTGAACCGCGCACTGCACGGTTTTGCGCATCCGGGCGCCGCGCACGACCTGCTGTGGAACGTCGCAACGGCACACCGGCTGGCCGAAAAGCTCGACGGCATCGTCGATGAGAACCGCCGCGTTCTCGCCCAAGCGTTCATGACGCGCTTCACCGAACACGTGCTGCCGCGCCTGGCGGCGCTACGGTCGCAGGTGATCCACAACGACTACCACCTCTACAACGTGCTGGTCGCACCCGACGATCATTCGCGCATCGTGGGGGTCATCGATTTCGGCGACATGGTGCACGCGCCGCTCGTCGGCGAAGTCGCAACAGCCGCCGCCTTCCACATGGCCGGCAGCGCTGATCCATTCGACGGGCCGGCCCAGTTCGTGGCCGCCTATCACGCCGCCTTGCCGCTGACCGACGCCGAACAGGAGGTCGTCGCCGATCTCATGGCAACGCGCCACCTCATCACGGTGCTGATCTCCGAATGGCGCGCCGCGCGCTACCCCGAGAACCGCGCCTACATCATGCGTCACAACCCCGCAGCATGGGAGGCGCTGTCCCAGATGGCGGACCTGTCCCGCAACACCGCACGTGACCGCCTGCTGGCGAGCCTGCACACTGGAGCCCATCAATGAAGAGCACGACCGACCTCAACATGGTCAACGCCTATATCCCGGGCCGCGCCGACGTGAGCCCGGCCACCGCCGCGATGATCGCGCGCCGCGACGCCTTGCTCGGCCCGGCTTACCGCCTGATGTACGAGCGGCCGCTTCACATCGTGCGAGGCGAAGGCGCCTGGCTSATCGACCCGGAAGGGCGCCGCTACCTCGACGCCTACAACAACGTCACGTCGCTCGGACATTGCCATCCGGCGGTGACCGAGGCGATCTGTCGGCAGGTACAGACGCTGGCGACCAATACGCGCTATCTCCACGACACGATTCTCGAACTGGCGGAACGCCTGCTTGCGAGCGTGCCGGAGACCGAGCTTGCCCACCTGATGCTGACCTGCACCGGCAGCGAGGCCAACGACCTCGCCTATCGCATTGCGAAGGTCCGCACCGGTGGCACCGGCGTGATCGTGACCGACACGGCTTATCACGGCATCACCGACGCGGTGTCGAAATTCTCGCCCTCACTGGGCGTGACCGTCGATCTCGGCGAGCACGTGCGCCTGGTTCCGGCGCCACGCCTCTATCACGCCGAAGGCGCCGACCTGTCCGAGCGCTTCACACGCGACGTCGAGGCGGCGATCGCGGACCTGCGCCGTCATGGCATCAAGCCGGCCGCGCTGATTGTTGATTCGCTGTTCACCAGCGACGGCATCCTTCCCGGCCCAGAGGGTTTCCTGAAGGGCGCAGTCGATGCAATCAAGCGGGCAGGCGGGCTGTTCATTGCCGACGAGGTCCAGCCCGGTTTCGGCCGGACCGGCGAGCACCTTTGGGGTTTTCAGCGCCATGGCGTGCTGCCCGACATCGTGACGATGGGCAAGCCGATGGGCAACGGTCAACCGATTGCCGGATTGCTGGCGACCGCTGACGCGCTGGCGGAGTTCGGCAAGAGCTCGCGCTATTTCAACACCTTTGCAGGAAATACCGTCTCGTGCGCGGCCGCATTGGCAGTCATCGACACGATCGAGCGCGACCGGCTAGTGCAGCACGCTGCCACGGTCGGGAAGATCCTGCGCGACGGCATCGCCGCTCTGGCCGGCCGGCACGAGGCCATCGGCGACGTGCGCGGCGCGGGCATGTTCGTCGGGGTCGAACTCGTCTCCGATCGCGCAGCGCGAACGCCCGATCGCAGCCTCACGAGCCAGGTGGTCAATCGGATGCGCGACAAGGGCGTGCTGATCAGCGCCTGCGCGATGGGACACAACGTGCTCAAGATCCGACCGCCGCTTGTGCTGTCAGCGGATCAGGCGGGTCTCGTCATTCAGGCGGTCGACGAATCCCTGCGTGAAGCGCAGAGGGCTCGCGCTGACTAGCCACGGCGTCCAGCCTTGGTGTCGGGTCGTGTGAACAGGTTCTGGCGGCACATCGACACTGGGCGCTACGATTCACCCATGTCTTCGGCAGTCTCACTCGACAAGTTCGACCTCAAGATCCTTGCGCACCTTCAGCGCGAGGGTCGCTGTTCGAATGTCGAGTTGGCTGATGCCGTCGGCCTGAGCCAGAGTCCGTGCCTCGTGCGGACGAAGCGGCTGCAGGAAATCGGGGTGATTCGCGGCTATGGCGCTGACATCGCGCTGGAGAAGCTGGGCACGTGCGTGATCGTCTTTTCCGAGGTGACCATCAGCAGCCATCGGCACAAAGACTTTCGCAAGTTCGAAGAGGTTGTGGGTCAGCACCGCGAAATCGTCGAGTGGTACAACGTCAGCGGTGGCTACGACTACTTGTTGAACATCGTGGTGCCGAGTGTTGCCTTTTTTCAGAAGCTGATGGAGAGCCTGCTGCAAAGCGATATCGGCATCGAGAAGTTCACGAACCGGATCGTATTGCGACAGTCATCCAACAAGCGCATCTATCCGCTTAGCCTCATCGCAGAGCCGCGCGGCGGCATCGGGTCACACTCGGTGAACCATAGGCACGAGACTTCGAATAACCCACGTTGATTCCGGCGCCGAGCGCCGCTGCGCCAAGAGATGCACGGTCGCCGCCTTGCCGGCCCGCTGGCCGAGGTTTCCCAATGGGCACTGCGCGAGTAGCTGATGCACCGGCTACCACATCGCGCCGAACACGCAGCACAGTTCGGCGATCTGCGCCTCGTCACGTGGTGTCAGCCGCGTCAGCAGCCAAAGCCGCGCGGTCTCCTCGATTTCCTCGAGCACCGCCATCGCGGCTGCCGGGGTGTCGTGCCAGACGTTCGGACCCAAGCGCGCCAGCATCACGGAACGCAGTTGCTGGGCGTCGGCGGCGTTGCGCGCAACGGCCTGCGCCACCGYCKCGGCGGCCTSATCGGCGCCGGGGCGTCGGTAGGGAATGTGCGGAATGCGGCCAACCTGCGCTGGTGCAGCGTGATCGTCTTGCTGGCACGGTCGCCTGCGATTTGGCGTCCGTCGGCGTCCAGCCGAACCAGCCGGTCTGCGTCCAAGGAACCGAGGCACGCATCCGTCGGGGGTGATCAGGAAGCCGTCGGCCAGGCGCGCGCTGATGATGTTGCCAGCCGTCGCGTGCACGTAGCCCCGATCGAACAAGCTTCGGCGGACGCGGCAGATCTGGGAACGCGCGGTGGCTTCGTCGAGCGAGGTCGCGCTCATTGAGGCGACGCGCCACTTCATCACGGCGCAGATCTCCGAATGGCACGCCGCGCGTTACCTCGAGAACCGCACCTACACCCGAAGCGCTCGGCTAAGGACTGCACCCTCGGCGTGATACAGGCGCGAGTCGGTACCACTCGCACATGCTGGCCCGATCGACGGTCGCACCCAGCGAGGGCGAAAATTTCGAGAGCGGTGTCGGTGATCCGTGATACGCGGTGTCGGCCACGATCACGCGGGTGCCACCGGCGCGGACCCTTCRCAATGCGATAGGCGAGGTCGTTTGCCTCACTGCCCGTGGAGGTCAACATCAGGTGAGCCAGCCCGTTTGCGACACGCTCGCGAGCAGGCGCTCTGCCGCTCGAGAGTCGAATCGTGCAGGTAGCGCGTATTGGTGGCCATGGTCTGCACCTGCCGGCAGATCGCCCCGGTCACCGCCGGGTGGCAATGCCCGAGCGACGTGACGTTGTTGCGTCGAGATAGCGTCGCCCCTACGGGTCGATSAGCCAGGCGCCTTCGCGACGCACTATGTCCAGCGGCCGGTCGTACATCAGGCGGTAGGCGGGGCCGAGCAAGGCGTCGCGGCGCGCGATCATCGCGGCGGTGGTCGGGCTCGCGTCGACGCGGCCGGGGATGTACGCATTGACCATGTTGAGGTCGGTCGTTCCCTTCATTGATGGGCTCCAATTTGTGCGCCAGCAGCAGCCGGTCACGTGCTGTTGGGCGACACGCTGACCGTGTTCACCGCGGGCACGTCGCGGATCGCGGCCTCGAAGCGAAAGAAATCCTCGCGTCGTGGTCCAAGGGCTGCTGGAGCGCAATATCGGCATCGAGACGTACTTCATCTACACCGTCATCAAGTCGCCGTTCGTCAAGACGCATGGCCCGATCGAGAAGCTCTTCCCCGAGCGCGCGGCTTGATGCTGTCACGCGGCCTCTGGGCCGAAGTGGGCAGGCTCGCATTGCAAAAGCATCATCTGCCAGGGCCCGCTTGAAAACAACACGAAGCTCGGCATCGAGCCCGAATTGCAGCATCACGCTGCGGCGGCGCGCATGTAGTCTTGTCAGCACGATCACGGCGCCGGAACGCGGCTGGGCACGCCGATGGTCCTGCTGGCCGACCGTGCGCGGCCACCGAGAGCAGTCCGCCCGAGCCCTTGATTCATAGAGAGATCACACCGATGAAGACACTGTTGCTGAACAAACAGGATGTAGGAAGCCTCATTTCCATGAAGGAAGTCATCGGAACGGTGGAGGAGGCGTACAAGGCCTTCAACAGCGGCCAGGTGATTCAACCGGCCTATACATGCATCCACCTCCCGCCACCCCGGGGCGAAATCGACTTCAAATTGGGATACTGCGAGGCCAACGAGGTCATCTCGATGAAGGCCTCATCCGGGGGATTCCCGAACAATCCCACCGAGCACGGCGTGCCCAGCGGCATGGGAACCATCCTCCTGTTCGACGCCAGAACCTGTGCGCTCATTTGCGTGATGGACGGCAGCCTCATCACCGGCCTGAGAACAGGCGCCGCCGGAGCGGTGTCGGTCAAGGCGCTGGCCCGCAAGAACGCGAAGACCATCACCTCCATCGGGACCGGCAATCAGGCCCGGATGCAGATCCGCGCGATCCGGGAGGTGATGACGATCGAAACCATCCATGCGTGGGACCACCAACCCCAGACTCTCGCCCAATACAAGGCCGACATCGAGCGCGAGTTCGGCATCCCCGTGGTGATGGCCCGCTCCAAACAAGACGCAGTGGAACAGGCAGACATTCTCGTCACCACCACGCGCGGCAAAGGCTCACTGGTGGAAGCCGCCTGGGTGCGACCCGGCACGCATATCGTCGCCATCGGCACGGACACGCAAGGCAAGCAGGAACTGGAGCCGGAGATCTTCAGGAACGCCAGGATCGTCAACGATTCGATCGCGCAATGCGTCGAGAAAGGCGAGACCTGGCACCCGCTGCACAACAACATCATCAGCAAGCACGACATCCACGCCGAGATTGGCGAGATCTTGCTGGGCAAGAAGCCGGGGCGCGAGTCCGACGACGAGATCACGATCTTCGACTCGACGGGCATGGCCATCCAGGACAACACGACGTCGAACCTGATCTATCGCAACGCCATCGCCAGCAACACCGGTACGGCTTTTGAGTTCATTCGATCATGACGCCCCTGCTTGAGCACCCAACCCTTCGCGACATCCACCAAGCGCAGGAACGACTGAAAGCCCACATCCGGCGCACGCCCCTGCTGCGTGCCGAGAAGATGGAGACCACCCTCGGGTGCGAGGTGTACCTCAAACCCGAGATGCTGCAGATCACCGGGGCCTTCAAGATCCGCGGCGCGCTGAACAAGGCCTTGTCGCTGCCCCGCGAGGCCATTGCCAACGGCATCATCGCCACTTCTTCAGGCAACCATGCCCAGGGGCTGGCCTACGCGGCGCGGATGCTGGGTGTCAAAGCGCTTCTGGTGGTGCCCGTCACCACCCCGAAAATCAAGGTGGAGAACACCCGGGCGCTCGGCGCGGAGGTGATTCTGTTCGACGGCGACACCGCGGCGCGATGGAAGCGGGTTTACGAGATCGCGGCAGAAAACCACTACGCCGTAGTGCACGCATTCGAGGACCCCATGGTCATGGCGGGCCAGGGAACCATTGGCTGCGAAATCCTGGAAGACCTGGCCGACGTTGACACTGTCATCATCCCCATGGGCGGCGGGGGTCTCATCTCCGGCATTGCCACCGCCATCAAGGAAACCAAACCCTCCGTACGTGTGGTGGGCGCGGAACCAGCGCTGACCCCCAAGTACTTCCATAGCCGCATCAACAACGAGCGCACCTCTCTGCCGCTGAAGAACACGATTGCCGACGGTTTGCGCATCAGTGTGCCGGGCCAGAACCCCTACCCAATCATCGAAAGGTACGTCGACGAGATCGTGCTGGTGGAGGACGAACACATCATCGAGGGCATGCGCATGCTGGCCAAGGACGCCAAGCTGATCGCAGAGCCGGCTGCCTCGATCGGCATTGGCGCGCTGCTGGCGAAAGGACTCAAGGTGACGCCGAAGGAAAAGGTCTGTGTGGTGTTGACAGGCGGCAACTGGGATCTGTGCGATCTTGCCGAAGTCTTTCAACGCGGCAATTGATCGCTCTCGAGTTGGGGTGCCCGCAATGGGAAGGCAACGCCGCCAAAGCATCATTTGCCGAGACCCGCTTCACAACCACATGAAGCGCGGCTCGCGCACATGCCATTCGCCCGTGGTGTGCGCCGGAAAGAGCAAGGTGTCGGCTGCTCGAATCTGAAGCGCTTCGCCGCCGGTCGGCGTGAAGCTGCAGACCCCTGCACGGATGTGCATGACCTCGGCGTTGGGCAACGGACGCGCGAAGCGCCCGGGCCCGCATTCCCGGATACCGCTCTTGTTGTCGCCGGCGCCCGGCAGTTCGACGTCGATGCCGCGCAGGCGGCAGGACGGTTGGCTGTGCGGACCCGCAGGCGTGCCCTGGTCTTGGAGGCCGGCGATGGCGGCAGATTGGCGTAGTGCGGTGATGCTCAGGGTCGGGTGTGGAGGCCGAAGAAGGCCTCATCACGCCAGCGCGCGCTCGGCGACTTCGCACAGCCAGCGCACGCCCAGCGGCAGCGCGTCGTCGTTGAAGTCGTAGCAGGGGTGGTGCAGTGCGCGCTCCCCGTCCGGCCCCGGGTCGGCGCGGCCCTGGCCCAGCCACAAGTAGGCGCCCGGAACGCGCTGCAGCATGAAGGCGAAGTCTTCCGAGGTGAAGGCCGCGCGCGGCGCCATGTCGGCCTGCAGGCCGACGGCTTGAGCCGCGGCGATCGCGAGCGCCGCTTCTTCGGGCGTGTTGAGGGTGGCGGGGTAGTAGCGCACGTAGCGCACCTCGGCCTGGACGCCGCTCGCCAGCGCCACGCCGTCGACGGTGGCACGCAGCGCGGCCTCGATGCGGTCTTGCGAAGCGAGGTCGAAGCTGCGCACGGTGCCCGTGATCGAAACCTCCGCCGGCAGCACGTTGTGGCTGTGCCCGCCTTCGATGCGCGTGACCGAGAGCACCGCCGATTCGCCCGGATCGATGCGTCGCGAGACGATGGTGTGCAGCTGCGCGACGAGCTGGCTCGCGGCGAGGATGGCGTCGGGCGTGTGGTGCGGCTGTGCCGCGTGGCCGCCGCGGCCGCGCAGCACGATGTCGAAGCGGTCGGCCGCCGCCATGATCGGCCCGAGCCGCGTCTGCGCCCGGCCCAGCGGTAGGTCGGGCCAGTTGTGCAGCGCGTAGACGCTGTCGCAGGGGAAGCGATCGAACAGGCCGTCCTCGATCATGGCGCGCGGGCCTCCCTTGCCTTCCTCTGCCGGCTGGAAGATGAAGTGCACCGTGCCGTCGAAGCACCGCGTGCGTGTCAGCTGACGCGCGGCGCCGATCAGCATGCTGGTGTGGCCGTCGTGCCCGCAGCCGTGGTGAACGCCTTGCGTGCGGCTGGCGTGGGCGGTGCGCCCCAGCTCGACCATGGGCAGGGCGTCCATGTCGGCGCGCAGGCCCACGCTTCGCGCACCGCTGCCGCAGCGCAGCGTGCCGACCACGCCGGTGCCGCCCAGCCCTTCATGGACTTCGAGGCCGATCAGGCGCAGCGCCTGGGCCGCCACGCCGGCGGTGCGCCGCTCCTCGAAGGCGAGCTCCGGATGTGCGTGCAGGTCGCGGCGCAGCGCGACCAGTTCGGGCAGCAGGTCTGCGACCGGCGCGGCGATCGCGTCCGGGCTCAACCGCGGGCCTCGACCGCGTCGGCACGCGAATGGCGGTTAGGCGGCGAGGAAGTACTCATCCGTTTCGCCAGCCTTAGCCACGGCTGAGCGCAGGCAGGCGAGCATGTCGCCCTCGAAATCGATCAGCGTGCCAACCACGTCGATAGTGAAGTCCTTGAAATCCAGCACGGACATGCAAAATCTCCAGAAATAGCGCATGAGAGTGAACTTGAGCATAAGTGCGCGCCTCGCAGGTCGGTACCGAATTGGGTCTACGCTGCGGCACGGCGTTTCGTTATTGACGCGTTACCAGCATCTTCTTTGGCAGCGGAACGGCCCCATGCCTTGTCTATGCCCGTCTCATAAATAATGGGCACTCGTTTCACGTTGCAGAGCAACTCGTAGGAGATCGTGCCTGCACGACGGGCCACTTCATTGACGGGCACGTGCCGGCCCCACAGTTCGACGCGGCTTCCGATCCCGGATCCAGGATGGTTGCTCAGATCGATGGTCAGCATGTCCATCGAGACGCGGCCAACCACGCGGGTGATCGTGCCGTCGACTGCTACGGGCGTGCCAGTCGTCGCAAGGCGTGGATAGCCATCGGCATAACCGATCGCGACCAGCCCGATCCTCGTCGGTTCCGTCGCGACGAAGCCTCCGCCGTATCCCAGGGCGTCGCCCGATTGGAGCGTGCGAACTGCGAAGACTTCGCTTTCGAGAGTCATCACGGGGCGCAATTGCTCATCGCCCCCCTCCCCTGCCCCTCGCTGCGGCACGGGATTTGCGCCGTACAACAGGATGCCAGGCCGGGCCCAGTCGCGCCGCGCCGAGGGCCATTGGAGGATGCCGGCCGAATTGCTCAGACTGTGATCCCCTGGCAACGCTGCCGTTGCGGCATCGAACGCCGCCACTTGCCGGGATGTCGCATCGCTGCCTGGCTCGTCGGCCCTGGCGAAATGCGTCATGAGCGTGATGTTCGACACCCTGCCGCTCGCTTGCAGTCGAGCATAGGCGCTCGGCATGTCGGCGAGTGCAAACCCGGCCCTACCCATGCCAGAGTCGGCTTTCAGCCAGACTTCCAGATGGCCGGAAGCGCGGTCGTTCTCGATCATGCGAAGCTGGGCTTCTTGGTGCACGACGATCCATAGATTCAGAGTTCGTGCTGCCTTCAGTTCGCCGGCGTCGAACAACCCCTCGAGCACCAGGATGGGGCCTTCAATCCCCGCCGCCCGCAATGCCGCCGCTTCCTCGACAAACGCCACAGCGAAGCCGTCGGCGTGATCCAGCAGCGCCTGTGCGCAGCGCACAGCGCCATGTCCATATGCATTGGCCTTGATTACGGCAAGCGCGCGTCCGCCGTGCATGCGGCGTGCCAGTGAGTAGTTGTGACGCAGCGCGTCCAGGTTGACGCGGGCGCGCGATGGTCGTGTCATGTGATTGCGCCGGCGGGCCGTGTCAAGCGACCACGCGCGGAGCTCGGCGTGTAGCGATCGATGCCAAACCCGACGGCGCTGATATCCGTGCGCTGACCCATCACCATGTCCGAGATCAGCTTGGCCGATCCGCAAGCCATGGTCCAGCCCAGCGTGCCGTGCCCGGTGTTGAGGAACAGGTTCGGGTACTTCGTCGCGCCGATCACCGGCGTGCTGTCCGGCGTCATCGGTCGCAGGCCGGTCCAGAAGGTGGCACGGGCCAAGTCGCCTCCCGGGAACAGATCGTTGACGACCAGTTCCAGCGTGGCGCGACGGCGCGGGTTTAGCCGCAGATCGAAGCCACCGAGTTCCGCCATACCGCCGACCCGGATGCGGTCATCCAATCGCGTGACCGCGATCTTGTAGGTTTCGTCGAGGACCGTCGACTGAGGTGCAAAGGCCGGATCGACCAATGGGACAGTGAGCGAGTAGCCTTTCACGGGATACACGGGTAGATCCAGACCGAGCGGCCGCAGAAAACTGCGTGAGTAGCTGCCGAAGGCGAGCACGAAGCGATCGGCCTTCAATAGCGTCCCACCGGCGCGGACGCCAACGACTCGCCCGCCTTCGGTTACGAGGCCATCCACTGTCTGGTCGAAGCGAAACTCGACCCCGAGGGCGCGCGCGCGATCCCACAGTTCGTTGGTGAAGCGATGGCAATCACCGGTTTCGTCCTTTGGCAAACGCAGCCCGCCGGCGAGCCGTTTGCGCGCCTGGGCCAGGCTGGGTTCAATCAAGGCAAGCTGGTCTGCGTTGAGCAGCTCGTAGGCTACGTTGCATTCCTGCAGCACGGCGATATCGCGCTGGACCGCGTCGAGCTGTGCCTGAGTGCGGAACAGTTGAAGCGTTCCCCCGGTGCGCTGCTCGTACTCAATGCCCGTGTCTGCGCGCAGCTGCTGAAGGCACTCGCGACTGTATTCGGCGACGCGCATCATGCGTTCCTTGTTGATCGCATATCGCTCGGGTGAGCAGTTGCGCAGCATCCTGGCCATCCACTGCAGTTGAAACAGACTGCCATCGAGCCGGATCGCCAATGGTGAATGCTTCTGGAACATCCACTTGATCGCCTTCAGCGGAATGCCGGGGGCGGCCCAAGGCGTGGAGTAGCCCGGAGACACCTGACCAGCGTTGGCGAAACTGGTCTCCAGCGCTGGCCCAGGTTGGCGATCGAGCAATGTGACCTCGGACCGGACTTGGCGAGATAGTAGGCGGTGCTCGTTCCGATGACGCCGCCGCCCAGGACAATGACTTTCATGGCAGATTTAAGAGTGGAGAGTGATTCGCCAAATTTATTCGCTGGGAACCAATGCATTTGATTGATCTTGAGCACATTTGCAGCGAATATCACTGCCAACCCCCTGCCTCACGCCACGCCCAAAGTGAAATGCCCGCCCTCGATCGAACCGACCGCAAAATCCTCGACATCCTTCAGCGAAACGGCGCATCGCGATGACCGAACTCGCCCAACAGATCGGCCTGTCCACTTCTCCCTGCTCGGAACGGGTCAAGCGCATGGAGCGCGAGGGCGTGATCACGGGATACCACGCGCGTGTGGCACCGAATGCGCTGGGCAAGAAGCTGCTGGTGTTCGTCGAGATCACGCTGGCGGCCAAATCGGGCGAAGTCTTCGACAAGGTGCGCAAGGAACTGCTGCATGTTCCCGACGTGCAGGAGTGCCATCTGGTCTCAGGCACCTTCGACTACCTTGTCAAGGCGCGCCTGAGCGGCATGGAGGAATACCGCAGTCTGCTGGGCGACATCCTGAAGAAGCTGCCGGTGACCGCACAGTCCAATAGCTATGTGGTGATGGAAGAACTCAAGGAATCGCTACTGCTGCGCACCGACCGCTGAATTCGAGCGTCTTCTCGGTCGAGCTGCGGAAATTGCTGATCGGGCGGCTTCCGGGTTGTTGCCCCGGCCTCTTTCTGACAATTCATCCGCACTCCTGGGGTGTGGGGGAGCGGCCATGGCATCGAACGCGGCAACTGTCACGATGAGCATGCTGGAACGACCTGTTCAGCCAGGACGAGCTCGATGGGATCGCCGACAGCATGAACAACCGCCCTCGCGCTACGCACGCATGGGACGCGCCCCTGGAGGTGTTCCCCGAACTCGGCTCGTCTAACCAACTGCGAGCTTCAATCCACTGACTCAACCTGTTGCGCCTCAGACTTGAAACCGCCAAGTAACCCGTGGCATAGCGCAGCCGGCGCATCTGCTCGGCCGCGGCCGCCACCACGCTCTCCTGTCCATAGCCTGCGCCACAGGCCGGCGATTCTGGCGCCAAACGCAGCATCGTGGCCAGCTCGAACTAGACCTCTGATGCTCCGGCATTCGCCTCGCACATCTGTGACTATCTCCTGTTGAAAAGGCACTTCGATCCCCAACGATCTGCTGCTGCAGCGCTCACAACAGCATCGGTCACCGCGAAGCTGCGCCTATTCTTCTCAAAGAGAAAACTCTACGGAGAGACATCATGGCATCCCAGCATCACACCGTGAACGCAGCCCCTTGCATGAGCTTCAACCGTGAGCTGCGCTTCCTTCCGATTACGGAAAGCATGCAGTGCCTGACCTTTCCCTGCGACGCCGCCGGGCGCGTCGATCTCGACTCACTCGGCGACCGCGCGCGAAGCACCTACCTGTTTGCCCGCGCTCTGATGGGACGCGACTACGCATTCCCAGTCATCTGTCCGCGCGATTCCACAATTCCCGCTCAGTAACTGCTCTACAGCGCAGCTGTTCGGCTCGCTGCGGTCGAAAGAGTTGCGCCGCGAAGCTGCGCTGCGGCAAGAACTCTGCTAATCACATTGCCACAGTGTTCAGATGCCACCAAAACGACCCGCGTCGGCTTCGCAATCCAAAGACGCCTTTCGATTCAAGCGCGATCCAACCTCATCCAGGATGCGAAGCGTGAACCGCCTCCTGAATCCTGGAAGCCCCTTGATTCTGCAAGCCGCTATGACCTGCTGCTCAAGTTGACGACAGGGCGGACTTCAACAAGGGCCTCGCCGGCTTTCTCAACGGTCAGGGTCACAAGCCGGATTGGCTGCGTCAGGTTCTCCGGGACGAGCAATGCGGTCATTTCCGCGGAGCTCATGATCCCCAGTTGCTCGGCCGTGGCGGCGATAGTGTTGCCGGTGGCCAGTGCCGACTTGGCGATCTTGGCGGCCTTCTCGTAGCCGATGATCGGATTCAGGGCCGTGACGAGGGTCACCGACTCTGCCACCCGCTTGGAGAGAATCAAATGGYTGGCTTGGATGCCCTCCACGCAGTTGACCTGGAGCGTCTTGCAGGCGTTTGCGAGATGCTTGGTGCTTTTGAACAGCGCCCACCCATGATCGGCTCGAAGGCATTGAGTTGCAGTTGACCGGCCTCGGATGCCATCGTGATCATCAGATCGTTGCCGATCACCTCGAACGCGACCTGGTTCACCACTTCGGGAATAACCGGGTTGACCTTGCCGGGCATGATCGACGAGCCGGCCTGGCGCGCCGGCAGGTGTATGTCGCCGAAGCCGGCTTGCGGACCGGACGACAGCAGGCGCAGATCGTTGCATACCTTTGACAACTTGCAGGCGACGCGCTTGAGCACCCCTGACAGCTGGACAAACGCACCGGTGTCCTGCGTCGCCTCGACCAGGTTGGCCGCGCGCACGACCGGAATGCCGCTGAACTCGGCCAGCAGGGGAATCACGATTTCACTGTAGCCCGCCGGGGCATTGATACCCGTGCCGATCGCGGTGGCGCCCAGGTTGACCTCGGTGATCAAATCCCTAGCTTCGCGCAGGCGGGCCTCGTCTTCGCCGATCATGATCGCGAAGGTCGCGAATTCTTGGCCCAGCGTCATTGGAACGGCGTCCTGCAACTGGGTTCGGCCAATCTTGAGTACCGCGCGAAACTCTTCGGCCTTGCGCTCGAACGACGCACGCAGGTTGGCCATTGCGGCGAGAAGTTGCTCGATACCGTTCCAAGCGGCCAGTCGCAGCGTCGTGGGGTACACGTCGTTTGTGCTTTGCGAAGCGTTTACATGATCGTTGGGATGGATCAGGTCGTAGGAGCCTGGATTCGCGCCCATATGCTCGAGGGCACGGTTCGCGATCACCTCGTTGGCATTCATGTTGGTCGATGTGCCCGCTCCACCTTGGATCACGTCAACAACGAACTGGTCGTGCAGCTGACCGGCTATTAGATCGTCGCAGGCGTCGTTTATGGCCGCGGCCCTGGACGCATCGATGACACCGAGCCGGGCGTTGGCGGCGGCAGCAGCTTTCTTGACATGCGCCAATGCCCGAACCAATTCCGGCATCTGAGAGACGGTCTGGCCCGTGATCGGGAAGTTGTCCACGGCGCGGGCCGTGTGCACGCCCCAGTAAGCATGCGACGGAATATGCTTTGAGCCGAGGAAGTCGGTCTCCAGGCGGGAGTTCAATTCATTCATCAGTGACTTTCGAGGGATGGGATTAGAGGACAGCTGTCGTCAAGGGAGTGTGAAAAAATACGAAGAGGCTGCCCACCCGTCGGCGAGTATGTGCATTGCCTCGCTCTTGGCCATCTGGCGCTCGGATTGCCCAACGGTGCATTCCGACTAGCAGGCTCAGCGAACGTCAGCGGCGGCCGCGGCACAGGCCTGATGTCGACGCTGCAGTTCCCCGCTCTCTCGATTCCCCCATCCCTCAGCACGCAACACAAGGAGTCCATCATGCACGCTGCACACATCCCCCAGGCCGGGCCCATTCTCATCACCGGCGCCGCAGGCAACGTCGGCGGCATCGGCCGAACGCTGACGAAACTGCTGCTCGACGAAGGCCATCGCGTGAGAGCGATGGTGCGCCGGCAGGACGAGCGCGCCGAGGCGCTGGCCGTGCTGGGCGCGGAAGTCATCGTGGGAGACCTGCTCGACCTGAAGTCCATGCACGCCGCGGTCGAGGGCTGCGAGCGCGTCTACTTCGGCATGTCGGTGTCGGCTTCCTACCTCGAAGCGACCGTCAATGCGGCGGCGGTCGCGCGCCATCACGGCGTCAAGGCCTTCGTGAACATGTCGCAGATGACGGTCTCGCAAATGAGCATCACCGAGACGACGCCCAGCCCGCAGCACAAGCTGCACTGGCTGGCCGAGCAGGCGCTGAACTGGTCCGGCCTGCCAGTCGTGCACGTGCGCCCCACCATGTTCATGGAGGGATTCTTCCGGCAGATGTGCGCTCCTTTGCTCAAGCGTTCCAACGTGATTTCGCTGCCCATGGGCGATGGCAAGACGTCGCCGATCTGCGCCGAGGACGTGGCGCGCGCGGTGGCCGCCATCCTGACAAATCCCGCACCGCACATCGGCCACATCTACAACCTGGCCGGGCCGCACTCGGAGACGATGACTTACTACGCGGCCGAGTTCTCCGAAGCCCTGGGCCGCACGATCACCTACGAAGACATCGCACCCGGGCCCTGGCGCGAGAGGTTGGTCAATTGGGGCCTGCCCCTGCACCTGATCGACCATCTGACGGCATTGGGGGAGCTCAACCGCCAGAACCGCTTCGACCGCGCTTCGGACGACATGCTGAAGCTGACGGACACCCCGGCAATGAGCCTTCGCGAGTTCGTGCGGCGCAATGCGTCCGCTTACGATCTGTCGGCCTGAAGGGATCCAATAGGTCCGACCCACTGAGCCAGTCGTCAGCGCCACAGGGTCAGGCGATCGCTTGCACAGACTCTAGGGGCGACGAGAGCTGCGGTCTCCGATGAAGCTCAATAGCTCACTCGACCTCATGCCGTGAGGTTCCCCAGAGCAGACGCTTCTGAAAGGCGGCCCTTGGCCGAAAGTGCCATGTCGGAAACGCTTGGGCGGGCGGACTACTTGCGCCAGAACGCCCACCAAGGTCCTGCAATTCGGCGTGGGGCGCGTAGGTCCGCCCCGAGCGTGGATAGGGCTCCGCTTCTTCGGCGCAGTTCGCGCTCCAGTTCATGAGCCCGACCATTGGCGTCTCGTTCTCCATGCAACGCTCGAGCTCGCCACTGTGCAGCTA
>NZ_JBFUIU010000012.1:0-38007 GCF_056401695.1 Variovorax sp. P4_D9 | reverse complement strand
GGACAGCGGTTCCAAAAAGCCCGCAACCAAAGTCCGAAGCCGTCATGAATTGAGAGCTTGGCAAACCGGGGGCGTCCATGTACGGCTGGGACGTAAGCGATCGTTGTGTCCGGTAATAAGTGATTGAAGCAAAAGCGCTTGTCTTGGCACACAAGGTAGTACGAGCCGTCTTCTTCGAGGAGCGAGCTTACTGCCCGTAGGTGCGTGACCAGATCAGGTTGATGCTCGATGCAGTGACTGCTGAAAACGCGATGCTGCTGCTGGTGCTCGCTCTGAACTTGAGCGGCTGCGCGGCGCCATCGCCAGAGCCACCCGTCGCGATCTTGTGCCCAGCCCCGCCGCTTGCGCCGCAGATCAGCCAGCCCCTCCCGTCGCAGAGCTACTCGGAGCGTGCGCGCTGAAGGTCAGGAGCCGGCAGGAATCGCTGATGGCCACGCCTCCGATGTCCGGCCGCTGATCGAGATCTGGCTGAAGTAGCCGAGGCACAATTGGCGGTCTTGCTTCGGAGGGCCACGAATGCAGCAACAGCCGATCGCACCGAAGGGAATACCGACGGTTGATCCAGTCTTTTACAGAACTCAGTACCCGGACCTTGCCAGCTTTGATGACGCGACGCTGGCTGCCCACTACCAGGAATATGGCCGGGCCGAGGGCCGAATCCCCTATGCTGGCGCCGCGCGCGAAAGCTTCCTGACGCTGATTCCGAAGGAGGGGCTGGCGCTTGAAATTGGCCCATTTGCGAGGCCTACGCTCTCGGGCACTCACGTGCGGTACGCCGACGTCATGTCCGCCGAAACGATCAAGGCCATCGCCGCCCACCATGGGATGGATCCCGCTCTGTGTCCGACGATCCACTACCTGCTGACCGAAACGCCGCTGGAAGCGATCAGTGATCGGTTCGAAACGGTGTTCAGCAGCCATTGCATCGAGCACCAGCCGGACCTGGTGGGGCACCTCCAGACCGTCGCGAAGCTGCTCGAGCCAGGCGGCTCGTACTTCGTGATCGCGCCCGACAAGCGCTATTGCTTCGACCACTTCCGGCCCGAATCGACCATCGGGGATGTCTTCACGGCCTACACCGAACGCCGAACGCGGCACGATCTACGGAGCATCATTTCGCACAATGCGCTCCTGACCCACAACGACCACTTCAGGCACTGGGCAGGCGATCATGGCGCGCCGGCCGTCGAGAGCCATCCGGAATGCCTGGAGGAAGCAGTTGCGACTTACGAGGCGGCCGACGGGCGGTACGTGGACACTCACGCATGGCAGTTCACGCCGGAGAGCTTCGAGTCGATCTGCACGCTGCTGCACCTCCGGGGCCACATTGCGCTGCGCCCCGTCGCTGTCTACCCGACGCTGTTCAACCGCAACGAGTTCTGCGCGATCCTGACCCGGTAGAGGTCCGGTCAGCGCGGCGCCCAGAAGGACGGCACTCGTCGCCCTTCTCGGCAGGGGGGATCGGTATGGGCGGTAGCTGGGCCGCTGCGCAGTCCCTCGCGAAGGCACGGGGCATGAGTCAATCTACCACCACCGCGCCCACTGTCTACGCGGGTCTGGACGTCCACAAGGTCAACCCAGATGGCGTACTTCGCCGTCACGACCGGCCTCGGCCAGGGCGATGTCAATACTCTGGGTATGACCGGTCAGTTGAACATCCGCGACATCGTGGTTGGCGAACGAGACCCAAGACGCTGGCCCGGCACCGCAACCGCCGCGTGAAGGCCAGCGCCGAAGAGATCACCAAGGCACTGCCCGGTAACTGGCGCGATGAGCATCTGTTCGTACTGCGCCAATCGCTCGCAATGTATGACGACATCGCCGGTCATGGTTGGCGACAATTAGCTTGTCCGGTAGCTGATCGGGTCGGCCACCGAATCGCCGACTGGCTTCCGAAATGGATCACGCCGGCGATCGGCTGTTCGGCGAACAGCCGGTCCGGCAACGCGCGGTCGCGCACGTCGCCTTCGATGAAGCGCGGCGACTTGCCGCTGATGCGCGTCAGCCGGTCGAGCACACGAATGTCGCTGTTGCCGAGGTTGCCGAGGTTGTCGAGGTTGTCGAGTATCAGCGGCGCGTAGCCGGCGGCGGCCAGCGCCACGCACGTATGGCTGCCGATGAATCCGGCCCCACCAGTGACGAGAATGGTCTTGTGCATCTTGTACTTGTCCCTGGTTTGAAACATAGCTGTCTATTTTCCGCGACAGGCAGGGGTTGTCCGGTTGGCGCGCGCTAACGTCCCTGTGCGAGAATCATTTTTTTACATTTTGCACGCGCACATGCAGAACGACGAGCCGAGCGCCGCTGGCGCCACAAGCAGTTCAGAACCGCTGGCCGCACCGGTGCGCAAACGCCCCAAGCCAGGCGAACGGCGCGTGCAGATCCTCCAGGCCCTGGCAGCCATGCTTGAGCAGCCGGGCGCCGAACGTGTGACCACGGCGGCACTGGCCGCCAGGCTCGAAGTCAGCGAGGCTGCGCTCTATCGCCATTTCGCCAGCAAGGCGCAGATGTTCGAGGGTTTGATCGACTTCATCGAGCAGAGCGTGTTCACGCTGGTGAACCAGATCGTCGAGCGCGACGCCCCCGGCCACGAGCAGGCGGCGCGCATCGTCGCGATGCTGGTGCAGTTCGCCGAGAAGAACCCGGGCATGACCCGCGTCATGGTGGGCGATGCGCTGGTGTTCGAGAACGAGCGCTTGCAAAGCCGCATGAACCAGTTCTTCGACAAGATCGAGGCGACTCTGCGCCAGTCCCTGCGCGACTCGGCGGCGGTCGACGGCTCGGCGACGCCGAGCGTCGATGCGCAGGTGCGGGCTTCGGCGCTGACGGCTTTCGTGGTCGGGCGGCTGCAGCGCTTCGCACGCTCGGGCTTCCGGCGCCCGCCGTCGGAGCATCTGGATGCCGCGGTGGCGCTGATGCTCCTGCATTGAGGGGCGTGCTGACGTCGGCGCCGATCGAATCAGCGCCGCGCCGGCAGTCGCAGACGTCCTGACAACGCGCGCAACGGCGCAGTGATACGCCAAGAGGTCGAGGCTTCGAGTGCGTCCCGCTGGCGCTCGGCATGGTCGATGCGCTCGTTCATCCTGTCCAATTCGCCCGTCGTTGCCTTCAGCGCTGTCTCGGCCTTGCGCAGTTCTTCCTGCAACCTGCCGGCCTCCGCCAAATGCCTAGCGATCTGGCCACGCGATTCGATGAGTTCTGCTCTCGTTTTTTCCAGTTCGTCCCTTGCGGCGTCCAACGTAGCGGCTCTCTGGCCCAGATCCTGCCGTGCGGCGTCCAGGGCCGTGCCCCGCTTGCCCAGTTCGCGCATCAACGCGATGCGATCGAGCGCTGCCAGTGGGGGGAAGGCGATGCCTTGCGGTCGACTGTCGATGAGAGTCGGGCGCTCTTCGGCGCCATCGGCGATTTCCCTGCCGATTCGGACCTTGTCAGGCGCGGCCAGACGGGAATGCACCTCCGAGGCAGTCGGGCGGTCGATCTTGTGCCGAACGATCGAGCCGAGTGATTCGTAAAGATAGTCGTGATCTTCGACGAAGCGAGGAAAGTCGAGAAACACGACGGGAATGTTGCGCTTGACCAGCGCATGCATCAGTTCGTGGAATCCAAGCGCAAGGAGTCGCGCCTGATCGATCGGGTTGAGCGAATAGACCACCCCACCCGGGGTCATGGCCCACGATGCCCACTGCTTGCAATCATCAGGCATCGCGCTGGCATATCGAGCGCGCATCTCATTGACGACGCGGCTGGTCGCGGCCTCGACGAGGCTGCGCATCGGAACGACGACTGCATCGATGACCAGGCCTTCATCGGCGAGCACGCGCTCGATGTATTCGTACAGCCAGGGCGACTTGCACACATAGGGCGCATCGGGCTGGCCGATGAGCATGTCTTCCAAGCCCGCATTGGCGGCTTCGTCGTAGGCGTGATGGCCCTCGCGTGCAAGCTGCGTGTCCAGTCCGCACGCTGCGAGGTATTGGACAAGAAACGTCGTGCCCGCACGGCCAGTACCGGCGATCAGCAGATGATTCTTCATGGCGACTGCCTCGCTGCAAGTCCTGTCTTGCTGAAAATGGTGAGAAGGGGCATCAAGAGTTCAGCTGCCTCGTCCGCATCGTGTCTGGACGTATCGATCAGCAAATCGGGATTCGACGGCAGCTCATAGGGATCGCTCACGCCGGTGAACTTTGCCACCTGCCCGCGACGCGCGCGCGCATACAGGCCTTTGACATCGCGCCGTTCACAATCGGAAAGCGATGCCTTTACATAGACCTCGCGGTAGGCTGCGCCGATGATCTGGCGCGCCAATCCCCTGTGCCTGATCAAGGGCGCGATCGCCGCCACRATCACGATGAGCCCTTGACTGCTCAGCAGATGAGCCACCTCGGCAATTCGCCGGATGTTCTCGCATCGATCTGCATCGCTGAATCCGAGCCCTTGGCTCAGGCCGCGGCGGACTTCGTCGCCGTCTAGGATCGCCGCGGCGATCCCGCGTGTCTGCATCTTGGCTTGCAGGTTCTGGGCGATCGTCGTTTTGCCTGCACCGGACAAACCGGTCAGCCACAGGACCCGCCCTTCACGCGATGCATTCAATTTGCAGCTTTCTTCTTACTGTTCCTAAATATGAATAACTTTGTTCTTATGGTCGGGATCGTCGGGTCTGGTTTCGCTTGGCGAGCTAGTGTGCCTCGGGAAACTTAGCACTGCATGAGCGAGCCTGTTGCCCTATGACGATGTGTGGGAGCCGGACCAGGATGTGTACTGGGGTCGCGAGACGACCTGGCTCGGCGGCGACCTGCGCTCGCCCACGGCTCGGAAGGCGTCGAGAAGGAAGGCGGGGTGCTCGTCACCGATGACGATGCGGACGGCGACGAGCACAGCCGGAAGCTGGAGAACCCGCTCGGCGCCGTGCAGGGGCTGATCTACGTCAATCCCGAAGGTCCGGTCGGCAACCCCGATCCGATCGCCGCGGCCTACGACATCGGCGACACCTTCGCTCGCATGGCGATGGACAACGAGGAGACCGTGGCGCTGATCGGCGGCGGCCACACCTTCGGCAAGACCCATGGCGCGCCCCCCGGCGACCCATGTCTCGCACGAGCCCGAGGCGGCCGATCTCGAGGCCAGGGCCTCGTGCTAGAGCTAGAAGAACAGCTTCGGCAGCGGCAAGGGTGGCGACACGATCACCAGCGGCCTCGAAGTGACCTGGATCACCACGCCGACCCGGCCGAGATCTCGCGGCGCTTCATGGAGAGCCCCGACCAGTTCGCCGATGCCTTCGCGCGCGCCTGCTTCAAGCTCACCCACCGTGACATGGGGCCGCGCGCCCGCTACCTCGGGCCGGAGGTAATGGTCGAGCGCTGGAATCGGGTCCTGCCAGATGGGTTCTTCTGCAGGTACCCCTGGTCGACGCGCAGGATGTCGAGTCCCTCAAGAAGAAAGTGCTGGCCTCGGGCCTCACCCCGGCGCAGCTCGTCTCCACGGCCTGGGCGTCGGCTTCCCACCTTCCGTGGCTCCGACAAGCGGGGCGGCGCAAACGGCGCGCGGATCCGTCTGGCGTCGCAGAAGGATTGGGCCGTCAATCAGCCGGAGCAACTGGCCAAGGTCCTGCAGGCGCTCGAGAGCATCCGCAGCGAATTCAATGCCGCGCAGACCGGCGGCAAGAAGCGGTCTCTCGCCGACTTGATCGTCCTGGCCGGTGGCGTGGGCGTGGAGAAAGCGGCCCGCGACGCCGGCCGCGAGGTCAAGGTGCCCTTCGCGCCGGGGCGCGCGGACGCTTCGCAGGGGCAAACCGACGTGCCTCCTTCGTGCCGCTGGAACCGCATGCGGATGGCTTCCGCAACTACGTGAAAGCGCGCTACAGCGTGCCCGCGGAGGCGCTGCTGGTCGACAAGGCGCAGCTGCTGACGCTGACGGCACCCAAGATGACGGTGCTCGTCGGTGGCCTGCGCGTGCTCGATGCCAACTTCGGGCAGGCCCGGCACGGCGTCTTCACCCAGAAGCCGGGCACCTTGAGCAACGACTTCTTCGTCAACCTGCTCGACATGGGCACGGAATGGAAGTCGGTCTCGGACGCCAAGGACCAGTTCGAAGGACGCGACTGCAAGACCGGCGAACTCAAGTGGACCGCGACTCGGGTCGACCTGGTCTTCGGCTCTTACGCGCAGCTGCGCGCCCTCGCCGAGGTCTACGCCAGCTCGGACGCGCAGCAGAAGTTCGTCGACGACTTCGTGGCGGCGTGGACCAAGGTGATGAATCTCGACCGCTTCGACATCGCCTGAGTCGGCCTAAAGCATGCCCTTGGCCTGCTTGAGCACGAAGTCGCAGGCCTTGCGCGTGACTTCCTGCTTCAGGCCGCCGCCGGTCAGGTCCATTTTCTTGCCGTCGGTGCCGGTCAGGATGCCTTGCGAGCCGTCGACGTAGCCGGGGTCCGAGGCCGGCTTGGGTCCCGGGATCTTGCCCATCAGCTGGTCCTTGATGCCCGAGGCGCCGTCGGCGCTCAGGTAGTTGTTCTTGAGGCAGTACTCGATAACGCCCGCCGCGTTGCCGATGCTGCCCGAGGCCATCGAGCCGGTCGCGCCGCCCGCCAGGCCCTTGAGCATGTCGAGCGACTGGGCCTGCGCGAAGCACGCGATGCCCAGCAGCAGGGCGATCGCGCTGACGCGCATGAAACGTTGTCGGAAGGGGTTCATGTCGGCTCCTTGTGTTCGAGAATGGTTGGGGAAACCATAGCGCAAGCCCGCGGCCCCGCCGCGACGACGTTGAAACAGTTGGTGGTCGCCGTGCTCAGGCGACCGTGAGCCCGACCTTGCGCCCCGCCTCCACGATTTCTCCCCAGGTCGCGTCGTCGAGCCAGATGCCCTCGCGTTCGCGAGTCGCGCGGGCCTTTCGCTCGGGCTCGCCCGCAATCTGCACCGCGTCGAAGCCGGCGCCCGCCGGACTCTGGCGCAGCCAGTCGACGAAGGCCTTGGCCTCCTGTTCGAAGCTCGCCTGCGTGCCGAGCTTCGCCGGGTCGATCAGCACCACCAGCATGCCGTTGAGCACGGTACGCGCAGTGTCGGCCGGCCGGTGCCAGGTGCCACCGCCGGTCAGCGCGCCGCCGAGCAGTTCGCAGGCCACGGCCATGCCGTAGCCCTTGTGCTCGCCGAAGGTCATCAGGGCGCCGAACAAGCCGTTGCTCTGCGGCACGACCACCACGCCGGGGTCGTCGGTCGGTGCGCCGTGCTCGTCGATCAGGTGGCCCGGCGCCACGCGCTCGCCCTTGTTATAGGCCACCCGCATCTTGCCCTGCGCCACGCGGCTGGTCGCGAAGTCGAGGATGAAGGGCTCGGCCCCGGCGAGCGGCACGCCGATGCAGCACGGATTGGTGCCGAAGCGGCCGTCGCCGCCGCCCCAGGGTGCGACCACCGGGCGCGACAGCACGTTGACGAAATGCATCGCCACCAGCCCCTCGGCCACCGCCATTTCGGCGAAGTGGCCGATGCGTCCGAGGTGGTGCGCGCTGGCCAGCGACAGGATGCAGCTGCCGTGCTGCCGGGCCCGCGCGATGCCGAGTTCCATCGCCTGCACGCCGACGATCTGCCCGTAGCCGTGCTGGCCGTCGAGCGCCAGCATGGCGCCGGTGTCCAGGTTGATCTTGACGGCAGCGTTGGGGACCAGCCCGCCTTCGGCCACTGCATCGACATAGCGCGGCAGCATGCCGACGCCATGCGAATCGTGGCCGCTGAGGTTGGCGAGCACCAGGTTGGCGGCGACCTGTCCGGCCTCGGCCGGCGTGCTGCCGCCCGCTTCGAGGATGCGGGCGACCTGGGTTCGCAGGAAGACGGGTTGCAGCGTTTGCGACATGTGAATCAAACTCCCTTGGCGTTGACGGTGATGGCGTAGAGCGAACTCGTGGCGCAGATGAAGAGGCGGTTGCGCTTCGGGCCGCCGAAGCAGACGTTGGCCACGCGCTCGGGCAGCAGGATCTTGCCGATCAGGCTGCCATCGGGATCGTAGACATGCACGCCATCGTTGGCGCTGGTCCAGATGCGGCCCTGGGTGTCGAGCCGGAAGCCGTCGAACAGGCCGCGCGTGCATTCCGCGAACAGGCTGCCGTCGCCCAGCCCCCGGCCATTGCGCGAGACCGCGAAGCGGCGAATGTGGCGCGGCCCGTCGTCCGCATGGCTGGCGCCGGTGTCGGCGATGTAGAGCATCGATTCATCGGGCGAGAAGGCCAGCCCGTTGGGCTTGACGAAATCGTCGGCGACGAGTTCGACCGCGCCGCTCGCAGGATCGATGCGGTAGACGTTGCAGGCGCCGATCTCGCTCTTGGCGCTCAAGCCTTCGTAGTCGGTCAGGATGCCGTAGCTCGGGTCGGTGAACCAGATGCCGCCGTCGGAATGCACCACGACGTCGTTGGGCGAATTGAGGCGCTTGTCCTGCCAGTGCGAAGCCAGCACCGTGACGCTGCCGTCGTGCTCGGTGCGCGTCACGCGCCGCGTCAGGTGCTCGCAGGTCACCAGCCGGCCTTGCCGGTCGACCGTGTTGCCGTTCGAGTTGTCGGCCGGCTCGCGGAACACCGCGACCGTGCCGTTGCGCTCGTCGAGCCGCAGCATGCGGTTGTTCGGGATGTCGGACCAGACCAGCGTGCGATGGGCGCCGAACCAGGCCGGCCCTTCGCACCAGCGGGCGCCGGTCCATAGCCGCTCGACCTTCTCGGGGCCGGGTACCAGGCGGTTGAAGCGCGGATCGAGTTTCTCGATGCCGGTGCCGTCGAGCGTGCCGAAAGGCGCTTGATTGGATGAGGCCATGGCGCTACATCACCGCGCCGACTTGCCAGGGCACGAACTCGTTCTGCCCGTAGCCGTGGCGTTCGCTCTTCGACGCCTCGCCTGAAGCGGTCGCCAGCACTAGCTCGAAGATTCGCTGGCCCATCTCCTGGATTGACACCGTGCCCTCGACGATCTCGCCGCAGTTGATGTCCATGTCTTCTTCCTGCCGCTGCCACAGCRCCGAATTGGTGGCCAGCTTGAGCGAAGGCGAGGGCGCGCAGCCGTAGGCCGACCCGCGGCCGGTGGTGAAGCAGATGATGTTGGCGCCGCCCGCCACCTGGCCGGTCGCGCTGACCGGGTCGTAGCCCGGCGTGTCCATGTAGACGAAGCCGTGCGCGGTCACGGGCTCGGCGTACTCGTACACCGCCTCGAGGTTGCTGGTGCCGCCCTTGGCCACCGCACCGAGCGATTTCTCGAGGATGGTCGTGAGCCCGCCGGCCTTGTTGCCGGGCGAGGGGTTGTTGTTCATCTCGCCCTCGTTGATGGCGGTGTAGTGCTCCCACCAGCGGATGCGCTCGACCAGCTTCTCGCCGACCTCGCGCCGCACGGCACGGCGCGTCAGCAGGTGCTCGGCGCCGTAGACCTCGGGCGTCTCCGACAGGATCGCGGTGCCGCCGTGCGCCACCAGCAGGTCGACCGCGGCGCCCAGCGCCGGGTTGGCGCTGATGCCCGAATAGCCGTCCGAGCCGCCGCACTGCAGCCCGATCGTGATGTGCGACGCGCTCAGCGGCTCGCGCTTCACGGCGTTGGCGCGCGGCAGCATCTCGTTGATCAGCGCCACGCCCTTCTCGACTGTCTTGCGCGTGCCGCCAGTGTCCTGGATGTTGAAGACGCGGAAGTTCTCGCCCTCGCTCAGGTGGCCGGTGGCGAGCCAGGCGTTGATCTGGTTGGCCTCGCAGCCCAGGCCGACCACCAGCACGGCCGCGAAGTTGGGGTGCGTGGCGTAGCCCGTGAGCGTGCGCTCGAGCAGCTGCATGCCCATGCCGCCGGTGTCCATGCCGCAGCCGGTGCCGTGAGTCAGCGCGACCACGCCGTCGACGTTCGGGTAGTCGGCCAGCGCCGCCGGGTTGGTCTTGCGCGAGAAGTGGTCGGCGATCGCGCGGGCCGCGGTGGCCGAGCAGTTGACGCTGGTCAGCACGCCGATGTAGTTGCGGGTGGCGACGCGGCCGTCGGCGCGCTTGATGCCCATGAAGGTGGTCTCGCGTTTCGGTGGCGGCGCTTTCACGTCGGCGCCGAAGGCGTAGTCGCGCTCGAAGTGGCCCTTGTCGGGGCCCATGTCGAGGTTGTGCGTGTGGACGTGCTCGCCGGGCGCGATCGGCTTGCTCGCGAAGCCGATGATCTGGTTGTAGCGGCGCACCGGCTCGCCCTCGGCGATGGCGCGCACCGCGATCTTGTGGCCGGGCGGGATCAGGCCGCGCGCGGTGACGCCCTCGACCGGCGTGCCGCCGACCAGCTGACCGCGCGCGATGACGACATCGTCGGCGGGATGGAGTCGAATGAAGGGGTTCATCGTGTGTTTCCTTTGTCTTGCGCGTCGGGTGCTCAGAAAAACATTTTCGGCAGCCACAGTACCAGCGACGGCATGTAGGTGATGATGGCCAGGCTCAGCAGCAGCGGCACCAGCCAGGGCARGATCGCCATGGTGGTGCGCTCGAAGCTCAGGCCCGCCACCCGTGCGAGCACGAACAGCACCATGCCCATCGGCGGATGCAGCAGGCCGATCATGAGGTTGAGCACCATCACCAGTCCGAAGTGGATCGGATCGATGCCCAGGTGGGTGGYGATCGGCAGCAGGATCGGCACCAGGATCGTGATCGCCGCGGTCGGCTCCAGGAAGCAGCCGACGAACAGCATCAGCAGGTTGGCCAGCAGCAGGAAGACCCAGGCCTTGTCGGTGAAGCCCAGCACCCAGCTCGCGATTTCGGCGGTTACGCCGGTGGCGGTCAGCATCCACCCGAAGATCGAGGCGGCGGCGACGATGAAGAGCACGGTCGACGTGGTCTCGATGGTGTCGAGGCAGACCTTGACGAACATCTTCCAGGACAGCGTGCGGTACCAGGCGAAGCCGAGGATCATGGCCCAGACGCAGGCCGCGATCGCGCCCTCGGTCGGCGTGAAGAGCCCGGTGGTCATGCCGCCGATCAGCAGCACCGGCGTCATGATCGGCAGCAGCGCCTCGAAGCGGAAGATGCGGTCGAGCACGAACAGCGCGGCCAGCCCGGCGAAGACCGTGATCTGCGGCGGCGTGCCGAGCCAGGTGATCGCGACCCACATCAGGAGTGGCCAGCCGATCACGACGGCCAGCTCGCTGAGCGCCTTGAACAGCCGCGTGCTCGAAAACTTGACGTCGCCGCCCCACTTGTTCTTGTGGGCGTAGTAAGCCACCGTGAGCATCATCAGGATCGCCATCATCGCGCCCGGCAGGATGCCGGCCAGGAACAACGCGCCGACCGACACGTTGGCCATCATCCCGTAGATCACGAAGGGCAGRCTGGGCGGAATGATCGGCCCGAGCGTGGCCGAGGCGGCCGTGACGCCGACCGCGAACTCGGTGTCGTAGCCGTGCTCCTTCATGGCCTTGATCTCGATCGTGCCGAGGCCCGCGGCGTCGGCGATCGCGGTGCCGCTCATGCCGGCGAAGATCACCGAGCCCAGCACGTTGACGTGGCCGAGTCCGCCCTTGAGCCAGCCCACCAGCGCCAGCGCGAAGTTGTAGATGCGGGTCGTGATGCCGGCGTTGTTCATCAGGTTGCCGGCCAGGATGAAGAAGGGCACGGCCAGCAGCGGGAAGCTGTCGATGCCGCTGACCATGCGGTGGATCACGACGAAGGGTGGCAGGCCGCCCGACATCATGATGTAGGCCAGCGAGGCGCCGGCCATCGCGATCGCGACCGGGATGCCGCCGGCCATGAAGACCAGGAAGAAGATCTTGAGCATGGGGCTTCGGCCTCAGTGGTCGGACAGGGTGGATTCGGGGCGCTCGAGCACGCTGTAGCCGCGCCGCCAGTGGATGCGCGCCACCTGCACCGAGCGCCAGGCCATCGCGGCGAAGCCGAACAGGCAGAGGCCGTAGACGATGTTCATCGGCAGGTCGACGATGGTCATGCGCGTGCGGCTGCCGATCTTGAGCATCATCTGTACCGTCATGACCACGGCGCCGGCGAAGAAGGCGATCCGCACCAGGTCGACCGCCTTCGACATCCACAGGCCCATCGCCCGGGGCATGTGGCGGTAGAAGAAGTCGACCTGTATCTGATTGTTCTTCGAGACGCCGATTGCCGCGCCGATGAAGACCACGCCGATCAGCATGTAGCGCGCAAGCTCTTCGGTCCAGGCCGCGGAGTCGTTCATCACGTAGCGTGTGACGAACTGGTAGAACACCGTGAGGCCGAGCAGCCAGAACAGCGCCAGTGCGATCCAGCCCTCGGCGATGGTGTCGGAGAGGTCGACCACTTCGTCTTCCGCATGGAAGTGGCCTTCGTCGTCGATGATCTTCTGCTCGGTCATCGATGCGCCTTACTTGATCGCGAGGATGCGGTCGTAGTCCTGCTGGCGGTAGCCGTGGTCGGTCGGCTTGGTGCTCTTGAGCACCGCCTCGCGGAAGGCGTTCTTGTCGACCGTGATGACGTTGTTGCCCTTGTTCTTGAACTCCTCGGTGAGGCGGGCCTCGGAGGCGATGATCTCGCGGCCGGTCTTCTCGGCGGCCTCCTGCATCACCTCCGTGAAGATCTTCTTGTCGTCGGCCGAGAGCTTCTCCCAGGTCTGGCCCGAGACCACGGTGAGCAGCGAGTCGATGATGTGGCCGGTCAGCGAGATGTTCTTCTGCACCTCGAAGAACTTCTTGGCCTCGATCGTCGGCAGCGGATTCTCTTGCGCATCGACGGTGCCGTTCTGCAGCGCCAGGTAGACCTCGGCGAAGGCGATCGGCGTCGGGTTGGCGCCCAGCGATTTCGGGAAGGCCAGGTAGGCCGGCGCGTCGGGCACGCGGATCTTCAGGCCCTTCATGTCTTCCGGCTTCGCCACCGGCTTGGCCGCGGTCGAGGTCACCTGGCGTGCGCCGTAGTAGTTGAGCGCCGTGATGTGGTTGCCGCTCTTGTCGTCGTAGCCCTTTGCGAGTTCCTTGAAGACATCGCTCTTGCCATATTTCAGCAGGTGCTCGGAATCCCGGAAGATGAACGGGAAGTAGGTCACGGCCAGCGGCTTGTAGGTGTTGCCCGCGAAGCTCGCGCCGGTCAGGATGATGTCGACTGTGCCCAGCGTCAGGCCCTGGTTGATGTCCGACTCCTTGCCCAGGCTGGAGGCCGGGAAGACCTGGATCTCGTACTTGCCGTTGGTGCGCTTCTTGATCTCCTCGGCGGCCCAGACCGAATACTTGTGGAAGGGCTCGGAGGTCTCGTAGACGTGGGCCCATTTGAGCTTGGTCTGGGCCTGGGTGAGGCCGAAGGCGCCGAGCGCACTGGCCGCGATGGCGCAGGCGGCGAAGGTCTTGAGGGCGAAGCGTTTGCTGGTCATCGATTTGTCTCCGTTGTGGTTGGGAAAGAAAGGCTGACTTGGCGGGGATCAGGAGGCCTTCGCGCGGCGCCAGCTCGCGCTGAATCGCTGGTGCGACTTGTCCATGTGCGCGTGCATCGCGCGGCGGGCGGCGTCGGCGTCGCGGGCGGCGATAGCGTCGCGGATGGCCTCGTGCTCGGCGATCGCGCAGCGCCAGGACTTCACGTTCTCGAAGTAGCCGCCGAGCCGCGTGAAGATCGGCCCGTTGCGCGAATCCCAGAAGCCCTGCACCGTTTCCGATAGCACCACGTTGCCGCAGGCCTCGACGATCGCGAGATGGAATGCCCGGTCGCCCTCGAGCGGCATCACGTTGCGGTCGGCCATCTCGCGCATGGTCTCGATCGCGCGCGACATCGCATCGAAGTCGCGGCGCTTGCCGAGCGCGGCCGCCATTGCAGCGGTCTCGCCCTCGACCACGCGGCGCGCGCGGATGAGCTCGAGCGGGCCCCATTCGGCTGCCGCCACGGGTGCCGCGGCCCGGTGCGAGCGGTCGAGCACGTAGACGCCCGAGCCGGTGCGCACCTCGACCCAGCCCTCGACCTCGAGCGCGATCAGGGCTTCGCGCACCGAGGGCCGGCTGACGCCGAGCTGCTTGGCCAGATCGCGCTCGGCCGGCAGCCGCGCGCCGACCGCGAACTCGCCCTGCACGATCAGCGCCCGCAGCTGGTCGGCGATCTGCCGATAGAGGCGCTGGGGCTCGACAGTTTGCAGCGGCACGTGGGGCTTCGAGGGGAGGGGTTAAGGGTTGTCCTGAATTGGACAAGTGGTAAGGCCAATTCAGAATACGATCGGCACCGAAGCCGAGCCATCGGGCGWAACCCTGAAGGCGGCGCGGCTTGRCTGCATCACCATCGCCACCAGCTTCGAGAACAGGACATCCCATGAGACTCCAGGGCAAGACCGCGCTCATCACCGCGGCCGGACAGGGCATTGGCCATGCGAGCGTGCTCGCACTCGCGGCCGAGGGCGCGCAAGTGTGGGCCACCGACGTCAACGAAAAACTGCTCGAGCGCTTTACCGGCGTCGCCAACGTCAAGACCGCGAAGCTCGACGTGCTCGACAAGGGTGCCATCGCGTCGCTGGTGAAGACGCTGCCGACGCTCGACGTGCTCTTCAACTGCGCCGGCGTGGTGCACAACGGCAGCGTGCTCGACGCTGCCGACGCCGACCTCGAGTTCGCCTTCAACCTCAATGTGCGGGCCCAGTTCTGGACCATCCAGGCGGTGCTGCCGGGCATGCTCGCGGCCGGCCGCGGCAGCATCATCAACATGGCGAGCGTCTGCTCCAGCATGAAGGGCCTGCCGAACCGCTTCGTCTACGGCACCACCAAGGCGGCGGTGCTCGGGCTCACCAAGAGCGTCGCCGCCGACTACGTCACCCAGGGCATCCGCTGCAATGCGGTCTGCCCCGGCACGGTCGACACGCCCTCGCTCGGCGACCGCATCAACGCCAATGCCGACCCCGAGGAGGCGCGTCGTGCCTTCATCGCGCGGCAGCCGATGGGCCGGCTCGCGCGGGCCGAGGAGATCGCCCCGGTGGTGGTGTTCCTGGCCAGCGACGAGTCCGTCTTCGCGACCGGCCAGGCCTTCACGGTCGATGGCGGCATCATGATATGAACCAGCTCGACTTCAACGGCCGGCATGCGGTCGTCACCGGCGGCGCCACCGGGCTCGGCTTCGCCATCGCCAAGCGGCTGCTGGCCTCGGGCGGCAGTGTCACGGTGTGGGACCGCGACGGCGAGGCGGCCACCAAGGCGGCCTGGGCGCTCGGTGCCAAGGCCTACGCGCTGACGGTCGACGTCACGCAGCAGCCCTCGGTGGCCAAGGTCGTGGCGGCCACGCTGGCGCAGGCCGGGCGGATCGACGCGCTGGTCAACAGCGCCGGCATCACGGGACCCAACACGCGGCTCTGGGACTATCCGGTCGATGCCTGGCGCCAGGTCATGGAAGTCAACCTGACCGGCCTCTTCATCTGCTGCCGCGAGGTCGTTGGTCAGATGCGCAGCCAGGGCTACGGCCGCATCGTCAACATCGCCTCGGTCGCGGGCAAGGAAGGCAACCCCAACGCCAGCGCCTACAGCGCGAGCAAGGCCGGTGTGATCGCGCTGACCAAGTCGCTCGGCAAAGAACTCGCCGACACCGGCATCCGCGTCAACTGCGTGACGCCGGCCGCGGTCAAGACCGCGATCTTCGACCAGATGACGCCCGATCACATCGCGTTCATGCTGTCGAAGATCCCGGTGGGGCGTTTCGGCACGGTGGAGGAGGTGGCCGCGATGGTGGCCTGGCTTTGCACCGAAGATTGCTCTTTTTCCACCGGCGCGACCTTCGACCTCTCGGGCGGTCGCTCCACTTACTGATTCCACAAGAAAGGACTTTCATGAAACTCGTTCGCTATGGCAACCCCGGCAAGGAGAAGCCTGGGCTCATCGATGCCGACGGCAAGCTGCGCGACCTGAGCGCGGTGGTCGGCGACATCGGTCCCGACCAGCTCGGCGACGCTGCGCTGGCCAAGCTGCGCACGCTCAAGGTCGACAAGCTTCCGCTGGTGCGCGGCAAGCCGCGCTACGGCTGCCCGGTGGCCAAGGTCGGCAAGTTCATTGCCATCGGCCTCAACTACGCCGACCATGCCGCCGAATCGGGCATGCCGATCCCGAAGGAGCCGGTGGTGTTCACCAAGGCCGTCAGCTGCATCCAGGGACCGAACGACCCCGTGATGCTGCCCAAGGGCTCGGTCAAGGGCGACTGGGAGGTCGAGCTCGGCGTGGTGATCGGGACCCGCGCGCGCTGGGTCTCGCAGAAGGATGCGCTCAATTTCGTGGCGGGCTTCTGCGTCATCAACGATGTCAGCGAGCGCGAGTGGCAGCTCGAGCGCGGCCTGACCTGGGACAAGGGCAAGGGCTTCGACACCTTCGGCCCGATCGGCCCCTGGCTGGTCACGCGCGACGAAGTGCCCAACCCGCAGAAGCTCGCGATGTGGCTCGACCTCAACGGCAAGCGCGTGCAGACCGGCAGCACCAAGACGATGATCTTCAACGTCGCCAAGCTGGTGAGCTATGTGAGCCAGCTCAACACGCTGGAGCCGGGCGACATCATCACCACCGGCACCCCGCCGGGCGTCGGCATGGGCATGAAGCCGGAGCCGGTGTTCTTGAAAAAGGGCGACGTGATGACGCTCGGCATCGAGGGCCTCGGCGAGCAGCGCCAGGAAGTGGTGCCCTTCAAGCTCTGAGGGCGGCGCCTCAGTCGACCTTGATTCCGGCCGCCCGGACCACCTGCTGGGCCTTGGCGGTCTCGTCGGCCAGGAACTTGTCGAACTCCGCCGACGGCATAGTGAAGGGCTCGGCGCCGAGCTTGTCGAGCCGCTCCTTCAGGTCGGGTGCCGTCATGATCTTCGCCACCTCGGCCTGCAGCCGGTCGACCACTGGCTTCGGCGTCTTGGCCGGCGCGAACAGGCCGACCCAGAACAGGTACTCGGAGCCCGGCACGCCGGCCTCGACCGTGGTCGGCACCTGCGGCATCACCGACGAGCGCTTGGCCGTACCGACCGCCAGCGCCTTCAGGCGCCCGTCCTTGATCAGCGGCAGCGCCGACACCATCGGCGCGAAGAACCAGTCGACCCGTCCACCCATCACTTCGGTCATCGCTTCCGGCGTGCCGCGGAAGGGCACGTGCTGGGCCTGCAGGCCGGCGGCGAGGCGGAACACCTCGGCGTTCATGTGGGTCGCCGATCCATTGCCCGCCGAGGCGTAGTTGAAGCTGCCGGGCTTGGCCTTGACTTGCGCGACCAGGTCCTTGACGTCGGCGAAGCGATTGGGAGGGGCGACCAGCACGTTGGGCAGGCTGGCCAGCGGCGTGACGCCGGCGAAGTCCTTCAGCGTGTCGTACGAGAGGCCCGGATAGATCGACGGGTTCACCAGGTGCCCCGCCGAATGGACCAGCAGCGTGTAGCCATCGGGCGCCGCCTTGGCGACCTGGGCCGCGCCGAGCGTGCCGCCGGCGCCGGGCTTGTTGTCGATGATGACGCTGGTGCCGAGCGCGGGCCCGAGCCGCTCGGCCACCAGCCGGGCCACGATGTCGGTGCCGCTGCCGGCCGTGAAGGGCACCACCATCCGGATCGTCTGGCCGCGCGGCCAGTCGCCCTGGGCCCGGGCGGCCGGGAAGGCGCACAGGGCCATGGCAGCGGCCAGCAACTGGCGGCGGGCGAGGAAGAATGTCGTCATATTGTTGTCTCGGTTGGAATCGTGTGGATGAGGAAGAACGACGAAAGGGATCGATGCCCGTTCAGCCCGGCGGTGGGGCGTTGGCCATGACCAGCGCCACCAGCACCGGGCGTTGGCTGCGGTTCAGCAACTGCCGCTTCTCGCCGGGCGCGAAGCGGCAGCTGTCGTAGGGGCCGAGCTCCTGCTCTTCTTGCCGGCCATCGAACTCGGAGACCACGGTCAGGCGGCCCTCGAGCACGAGGTAGAGCTTCTCGATCGGGGAGCCGTCGAGCGTGGTGTGGCCGCCCGGCAGGATCTGGCTCATCCCCATCCACATCTGCGTCGACGGCCCGGCCTCCTTGCCCTGCAGCCGCAGGCAGCGCATGTCGAAATGGTTCGGCGCCTCGTAGGCCGGCGCCTGGTCGAATCGGGTCAGGTGCATGGCGTCTCCTCAAGGCCGCAGCACGACGCGGTCGGTGCTGCCCGAGAGCACCAGCCGGTAGGCTTCGAGTGCCTGGTCGAGCGTGAAGGCGCGCGCCACCGGGAAGGGCTTCAGCGTCCCGCGCTCGAAGCCTTCGCGCATCGCGTCGAGTTGGGCGGTGGCCGCGATGCAGTCCAGCGCCAGCGAATCGACGCCGACATAGGTGTGCATGCCACGGTAGAAGGCGAAAATGTCGAAGGGCACCGCGCGGTCCTGGGTCGAGATCAGGATCTGCGTCGCGCCCTTGCCCATCCCCTTGTTAGCGGCCTCGAAGTAGGCGCTGCCTACCGTGTTGTAGGCGATGTCGACGCCGCGCCCGTCCGTGAGCTCGCGCACCCGCGCCGCGATGTCGCCCTGGGTGGCGTCGACCACCTCGACCGGCGCGCTCGCGAAGCCCTCGAACGGGCCCGGGCGCCGCTGCACCGCGATCACGCGCGCGCCGGCCTGGGCCGCCAGCTGCACCGCCGCCTGGCCGACCTTGCCGTTGGCGCCGAGCACCAGCACGGTCTGTCCGGGCTGCGGCATGCCGCTGCGTCGGAAGCCTTCGTAGGCCGTGACGAAGGGCACGCCGACCGCACCCGCCTCGTCCATCGAGATGCTGAGCGGCCGGTCGCGCAGCGCAGCCACCGGCAGCACCAGGAAGCGCGCATGCGAGCCGTCGCGCGTGATGCCGATGTCGCCACCGGAGCCGTAGACCTCGCGCCCGATCCAGTCGTTCGGGCCGTCGACCACCACGCCGGCGAAGTCGCGTCCGGGCGTGCGCGGCCACGCGGCTTGCGGCATCAGGCCGAGGGCCGCCTTGACGTCGCTTGGATTGACCGCCGCGGCGCCGACCCGCACCACCGCGAAGCCGGGCTTGGCGACCGGCTCGGGCTGCGGCGTGGCTTCGAGCTGCAGTCCGGCCAGGTCGGCGGCCTTGTCGGCGAGCCTCAAGGCGCGGGCGCTCACAGTCGCGACGCTCATGCCCGGCCCCCTTCCAGTCCCAGCATCGCACGCGCCTCGCGCGCCGAGGCCACCTCGCCGCCGAGGCCCTCGATGATGGCCCTGGCCTTGGCGACCAGCTGCGCGTTGCTCTCGGCCAGCACGCCCTTCTCGAGGTAGATGTTGTCTTCCATGYCGACCCGCACATGGCCGCCCAGCAGCCAGGCCTGGGCGACGATCGGGAACTCCATGCGGCCGATACCGAAGGCGCTCCAGAAGGCGCCGCGCGGCAGCATGTCGCGCGCATACAGCACGGTCTGCGGCGTCGGCATGAAGCCGTACTTGACGCCCAGCACCAGGGTCCACATGGCGGGGCCTTCGAGCGTGCCGTCGGCGATCAGGTCGAGCGCCATGTGGATGTCGCCGGAGTCGAAGATCTCGAGCTCGGGCTTGACGCCCGCTTCGCGGATCACGCGGGCCATGCGGCGCACGTTCTTTGGCGTGTTGATGACCACGTCGGGCCCCGAGTTCATCGTGTTGAGGTCCAGCGAGCAGACGTCGGGCCGGATCAGCGCGATGTGCTCGACCCGCTTCTCGGGCGCCAGCAGCGTGCTGCCCGGCGCGGCGACCCTCGGGTCGTCCTCGCTAGGGATGAAGCGGCCGCCCGGGCCGGTGGTCAGGTTGATGATCAGCTCGCGATTCCGTCGGCGGATGCGGTCGACGACGTCGCGGTAGAGCTCGACCTGCATCGACGGCTTGCCGCTCTCGGGGTCGCGCACATGGATGTGGACCTGGCCGGCTCCGGCCTCGGCCGCGGCCAGGCATTCGTCGGCGATCTGCGCCGGCGTGATCGGCAGGTGCGGCGTCTGCTCGGGCTTCACGAGATTGCCCGTGACGGCGCAGGTGATGAGCGTCTTGGTGTTCACAGGTGCCGCCCCCCATCGACCACGATGCGGGTGCCGGTGACGAAGCGCAGCGTGGTCGCCAGCGCTTCCACTGTGGCGGCGACGTCCTCGGGCTGGCCGATGCGGCCGAGCGGCGTGGTGGCGGCCATCTTGTCGGCGAATTCGGCGCCGCGACCGGGAACGAAGCCCGATTCGACGGCGCCCGGCGACACCGAGACCACGCGCACCGCCGGTGCCAGGGCCTTGGCGWGCGCATCGCCGACGACGTCGAGGCCGGCCTKGGCCGCGACATAGGCCAGGTTGCTGCCGACGCCGGTGAAGCCGGCGATCGACGAGACGTTGACCACCAGGCTGTCGCCGCTGGCCTTGAGCATCGGCGCGAAGGCGCGGATGGTCGCGAACACGCCGCGAAAGTTGGCGCGCAGCAGATCGTCGATCAGTTCGTCGGTTAGCGCGTCGAGGTCGGCGGCGGGCACCGGCCGCGTGTGGCCGGCGCTGTTGACCAGGATGTCGCATCGGCCGTAGGTTGCCTGCACCTCGGCGGCGGCCCGCTGCAGGCTGGGGGTGTCGACGATGTCGGCGCGCAGGGCCGAATGGCGCTGGCCACCGCTGCCGGGCAGGGCCGCGGCGCGGGCGTCGGCGTCCTCGGCCTTGCGATGCAGCAGCACGCAGCTGGCGCCGAGGGCGGCGAGCCGGCGCGCTGTCGCGTAGCCGATGGCGCCGAGGCCGCCGGTGATGACGGCGACCTTGCCGTCCAGTCGGGATGTGGGATCAAAGCTCATGAGATTTCCAAAGGTGAGGACGCATCGATCGGTGCGTGTTCAGGGAATCGGTGCGCGCGGGAACTTCATTTCCCCGTGCTCCAGCACGAAGTCGTACTGCAGCGTCGCGTTCTGGCCGCCGTGCTGCGGCTCGAAGCGGCCGATGAGCCGGCGCGTCACGCCGAAGACCGGATCGCTTTCGAGGTTCTCGTCGTCGTCCGCGAAGACTTGCGTGACGAGCACCTTGTGGCCCGGCTTGCTGACCATGAAGTGCAGGTGCGCGGGCCGGTTGGGATGCCGAAGCTGGGCCCGCAGTAAGTCGCCGCAGGGGCCGTCGGTCGGCACCGGGTAGCCGGCCGGGCGCACGGTGYGGAAGTGGAAGCGGCCCTCGACATCGGTCTTGAAGCGGCCGCGCAGATTCATGTCTTCCTGTTCCGGGTCCTGGTTCTCGTAGAGCCCGACGGGCGAAGCCTGCCAGACGTCGATGGTCGCGTCGGCCACCGGCCGGCACTTGTCGTCCCGCACCGTGCCGGCGACCTCGAGCGGAATGCCCTGCGTTTCAGAGCGCGCGATGGTTTCGCCGCAGTCGCAGATCGGCGCATTCGCGCGCCAGAACGGGCCCAGCAGCGCGGCCGGCGATTCGCCCTGCGGGTCCTGGTTGTTGAGCAGCGCCACCAGGGTCGACACGCCCAGCAGGTCGGCCGCCAGCACCACCTCGTTCTTGGTCTCGCCGCTGGCCTGGCCAATCGCGACCAGGAATTCGAGCGCGCGCTCGAACTCGTCCTCAGTCAACTCGACCTCACGCACGAAGGCGTGCAGGTGGCGAGTCAGGGCGGCCATCACGCTGCGAAGGCGCGGGTCGGGCGTGCGCTCCATCGCCTGGACGGCGATCTGCAGCACGGATTCGGGTGTGGTGACGAGGTTCATGGTGGTCATCGGCCTTTATGCAAACGTTTGCAGATTATTCCTCGATTCCGCCAGAAAGTAAAATCGCTATATCCACAGTTTCATCGTGGGAAAATGCCCGTATCGCCAGGTTTGAAGTATTAAATCGTTTGCACCAATGAACCCCCGGCACTCGTCCACGGTCACCATCCGCGATGTCGCGCAGGCCGCCGGCGTGCACGTCTCCACGGTCTCGCGCGCGCTCAATCCCGACAAGCGGGGCCTGATCAGCGCCGAGGTGTTGAAGGTGGTCGAGGAGGCGGCGCGCAAGCTCGGCTACCGGCCCAATCGCGCGGCCTCGGCGCTGCGCACCGGGCGCACCCACACAATCGGCGTGTTGGTGCCCGACATCACCAACCCGGTCTTCCCGCCGATCCTCCAGGGCATCGAGGCCAGCGCGGCGGCGCGCGGCTACTTCGTCTTCGTGACCAATGTCGTGGACCCGGCACTGGCGCGCCCGATCGTCGAGCGCATGCTGGCGCAGCGGGTCGACGGGCTGGTGCTCGCGATCGCCACGCGCGACGATCCGCTGGTCGACTACATCGCCAAGGCCGGCATGCAGGCGGTGCTGGTCAACCGTGCCGACGAGAGCGGGCGCCTGCCGGCGGTGGTCAGCGACGACCGGCTGGCGATGAAGCTGGCGGTCGACCACCTGGTGTCGCTGGGCCACCGCCGCATCGCCCACCTGGCCGGCCCGCAGAACGTGCCGACCGGCGTCGGCCGTCGCCAGGGCGTCGAGCAGGCGCTGCGCGACCGCGGGCTCGAGCTGGCCTGCGTCGAGGAGTGCGAAGGCTACAGCCGCGAGGCGGGCCGGGCCGCGATGCAGAAGCTGCTCGAAGGCCACGCGCGCCCGCAGGCCGTGGTCTGCTGCAACGACCTCGTGGCCCTTGGCGCTTACGACGTGCTGCGCCGGCACGGCATCCGGGTGCCACAGGACATTTCGATCACCGGCCACAACGACATGCCGCTGGTCGACATGGTCAATCCGCCGCTCACCACGATCCGGCTGCCGCACCGCGAACTCGGCTGGCGCGCGGCCGAGATGCTGTTCGACGGCATCGAGGGGAGGGCGTTGTCGAGCTTCACGGTGGTGCTGCGGCCCGAGTTGGTGGTGCGCGATTCGACGCGGGCTATCGCCGGCGAGCCCTGAGCGAGGTCGGGCAGGACCGACGGGACAAGCTTCGATTCGTCTTCAAATGTCCCATTGACAGAACAATGGAAGTGCTTAACCATCGCGGGCATGTCGCAGATGCCATTGCCGAAGTACCACCAGATCTATCTGGTGCTGCGCGAGCAGCTCGAGGAAGGGTGCTTCGCCGACGGCGTGCCAGGCGAACTGGCGCTGATGGAGCAGTTCGGCGTTGCGCGGGTCACGGTCCGGCGGGCCCTCGGCCAGTTGTCGTCCGAGGGCCTGATCTCGCGCAACCCCGGCCGCCGCACGCGTCCGATTGCGCCGGCGCCTAGCGCCGAGTCGCGCGCGGGTGACGGCATGGCCCGCGCCAACCTGCGCGGCCTGCTCGAGAACCTGGTGACGATGGGCCTGCACACCTCGGTCAAGGTGATCGACGTGGCGACGATCCCGGCCTCCATGCTGGTCGCCGAGGCGCTGCAGCTCCAGCTCGGCGACGCGGTGCAGAAGGCGGTGCGCGTGCGCTCGACGCGCGAAGGTCCGCTGTCGCACATCACGACCTACGTGCCGAACGACATCGCGCGCAAGTTCGGTCGCCGCGAACTTGCGAAGAAGCCGATCCTGGTGCTGCTCGAGGAATCGGGCGTCAAAGTCGGCCGCGCGCACCAGACCATTTCGGCGCGGCTGGCAGACAACGTGCTTGCAGAGCATCTGGAAGTCTCAGTGGGCTCGGCCCTGCTGGCCGTGCGCCGCCTCATCTACGACGAAGCCGAACGCCCGGTGCAGTGGCTGCATGGCTTCTACCGCCCCGATCGCTACACCTACGAGATGCAACTGTCGAGAGTCGGCAGCATCGACGCCAAGGTGTGGGTCAGCAAAGACGTGTCAGCCCAGTTCAACTGAAGAAAAAGGAAAGCCCCATGCCAAACCGCCTCGATCGCCAGGACCGCCGCCGCTTCATGTCGCACTCCGCTGCCATGGCCTCGGCCATCGCCTTCCCGCTGGTGGCCGGTGCCCAGCCCAAGCCGATCAAGGTCGGCGTGCTGCATCCGGTGACCGGTGCGCTCGCCTACTCGGGCCAGCAGTGCCGCCTCGGTGCGCTGATGGCGATCGAGGACATCAACAAGGCCGGTGGCATCAAGTCGCTGGGCGGCGCCAAGATCGAGGCGCTGCTCGGCGACGCGCAGTCGCAGCCGCAGGCCGGCGCCGCCGAGGTCGAGAAGATGAACGAGGCCGGCGTCTCGGCGATCGTCGGCGCCTTCGCGTCGGCGATCTGTCTGGCCACCACGCAGGCCGCCGCCAAGTACAACCTGCCGCACGTGGTCGACGTCGGGGTGGCCGACCAGATCGTCGAGCGCGGGCTCAAGAACACCTTCCGCTTCGGTCCGGGCTACAAGAAGTCGACCGAGGTCGCGATGGCCAACCTGCTGGTGCTCAACAAGGCCGCGGGCAACCCGGCCAAGACCGTGATGATCATCCACGAGGAGTCGCTGTTCGGCGCCGGCACCGCGGCGCTGCTGGCGCGCGAGCTGCCGGGCTACGGCTTCGAGGTCAAGGAAGTGGTGAAGCACGCCAACCCGACGCGCGACTTCAACAACATCGTGCTGCGCATGAAGTCGCTTAGCCCCGATATCGTGATCCCGGCCAACTACTACAACGAGTACGCGCTGCTGGTGCGCACCATGCAGCAGCAGAAGGTGCGGCCGAAGGCGATCTTCTCGGTGCTGGGCGGTGCGGCGTCGAGCTACAAGTTCGTCAAGGAATTCCCGGAAGCGGCGAACGGCATCATCGACTGCAACCACTGGTTCAACCCGAAGGACAAGCGCTCGCAGGAGCTGCGCAAGCGGGTCGAGGCGCAGGGCCAGTTCTTCAGCTACGAGGTCTTCATGACCTACACCGCGATGGGCCTGCTGGCCGATGCGCTGGAGCGTGCCAAGTCGAGCGAGCGCGCCGCCATCATCGATGGGCTCGAGAAGAGCACGTTCTCGAATCACATCATGCCGTACGGCCCGACCAAGTTCGTCAACGGCCAGAACGAAGGCGCACAGCCGCTGATGACGCAGGTGGTCAAGAACGACATCAAGGTGATCATCCCGCGCGAGTTCCGCGAGGTCGAGCCGATGTTCCCGCTGAACGCCTGACCTGGCGAGCACGCCGCCCGGCCGCGCCTCGCGGTGCGGGTGGCCTCCCCTCCGACACCGCATCATGTTCGACCCCAGCATCCTCTTCTCATCGGTCCTGAACGGCCTGACGACCGGCGCGGTCTATGCCCTGATCGCGCTCGGACTGACGCTGATCTACGGCGTGCTGCACATCATCAACTTCGCGCACGGCGCCTCGCTGATGCTGGCTCTCTATGCGGTCTACTTCCTCAAGGAGCGCTGGGGCATCGACCCCTACCTGGCGCTGCCGATCGTGATCCCCGGCATGTTCGCGCTCGGCTACGGCCTGCAGCGCATCGTGATCAACCGCGCAGGACACGGCAAGGACGAGAACATCCTGCTGGTCACGCTCGGCATCGCGATCGTGATGGAGAATCTGGCGCTGCTGTTCTTCAAGTCGGACACGCGCAACATTGACACCGCCTACGCGCTCAGCACGGTCGCCATCGGTCCCGCGATGATCGCGGTGCCCAAGCTGGTGGCCTTCGCCGGTGCGCTGGTGGTGTCGGCGCTGCTGTTCTGGATCATGGGCCGAACCGACCTGGGCCGCGCGATTCGCGCGGTCGCGAAGGAGAAGGAGGGCGCCAAGCTCATGGGCATCGACGTCGACCATGTCTATGCGATGAGCTTCGGCATCGGCCTGGCCTGCCTTGGCGCGGCCGCCTGCTTCCTGCTGCCGGCCTACTACGTCAATCCGCAGGTCGGCGGCGGCTTCGTGCTGGTGGCCTTCACGATCGTGGTGCTGGGCGGCATGGGCAGCTTCGTCGGTGCGCTGATCGGCGGCTTCCTGGTCGGTGTGGTGGAGTCGCTCGGTGGCCTCTATCTCGGCGAGTCGCTGGGGCAGATCGGCATCTTCGCGATCTTCATTGGGGTCGTGTTGTTTCGGCCGCAAGGCATGTTTGGAGCGAAAGCATGAGCGGTCCGCGTCAACTGGGCGGCATCGCGCTGTTCACCTTTCTGGTGGCTTGCGTGCCGCTCGTCAGTTCTTCGGGTGCGACCCTMAACTTCGTGATGATGGCGCTCTATGCGACCCTGATCGCACAGGCCTGGAACATCCTCGGTGGCTTTGGCGGCCAGTTCTCTTTCGGCCACGCGCTGTTCTTCGGCACCGGTGCCTATGTCCAGGCGATCGCGCAGCTGCAGGGCGGCATCAATGCCTGGGTCGCGCTCGGGCTGGCGGTCGTCGGTGCCGCGGTCGTAGGCCTGTTCATCGGCGCGTTGAGCTTCCGCTACGGCCTCAAGGGCTCGTACTTCGCCCTGGTCACGCTGGCCTTCGCCGAGGTCTTCCGCATCGTCGCGCTGTCGGTTCCGTTCACAGGGGGTGGCGTCGGGCTGATGCTGCCCTTGCGCGAGGCGCCGTCGAACCTGCAGTTCGCCTCGCGCGCCGGCTACCTGTGGGTGGTGCTGGCCTTCGTCACGGCCGCGCTGCTGGTCAGCTGGTGGCTGCGCAACGGCCGCTTCGGCGCCTGGCTGCAGGCGGTGCGCGACAACGAGGATGCGGCGCGCGCCGTGGGCGTGAATCCGTTCCGCGTCAAGCTCGGCGCGATCGGCATCTCGGCCGCCTTCATGGGCGCGGCCGGCGCCTTCTATGTGCAGGTTTTCCAGTACATCGATCCGGGCATCGCCTATGGCCCGGGGACCTCGGTCGAGGCGCTGGTCGCGGCCATCGTCGGCGGTGTCGGCACGCTGTGGGGGCCGGTGCTGGGGGCGGTGGTGCTGCACGTGCTGGCCGACCTGACACGCAACCTGTTCGGCGAACTGCCCGGCATCAACATGGTGATCTACGGCACGGTGCTGGTGCTGATCGTGATCTTCCTGCCGCGCGGCATCGCGGGCATGGGGCTGTCGGTGCGACGACTGTGGGCGCAGGCGAAGGGAGGCCATCGTGGCTGAGGCGCTGCTGGTCCTCAATGGCATCTCGCGCTCCTTCGGTGGCCTGAAGGCGGTGCAGGACGTGAGCCTGTCGGTGGCCGAAGGCAGCCTGACGGCGTTGATCGGCCCCAACGGCGCCGGCAAGACCACGCTGTTCGCGCTGATGTCGGGCTTCCTGAAGCCCGATGCCGGCACGGTGCGCTTCGCGGGCCAGGACATCACGGGCCGCGAGCCGCATCGCAACGCCTTGCTCGGCATGACGCGCACCTTCCAGATCGTCAAGCCCTTCGCGGCCCAGACCGTGCGCGAGAACATCGCGGTCGGCGTCCACCTGCACGAGCGCGGCCGTGGCGCGGCGCTGCGGCGCGCCGACGAGGTGGCGCAGCGCGTGGGCCTGGCGGCGCAACTCGACAAGCCGGCCTCGGACCTCACGGTCGCCGGCCGCAAGCGGCTCGAACTGGCGCGCGCGCTCGCCACCCAGCCGCGCCTGCTGCTGCTCGACGAAGTGCTCGCCGGCCTCAACCCGCAGGAGATCGCCGAGATGATGCCGGTGGTGCGCGGCATCGCCGACGGCGGCGTCACGGTGCTGATGATCGAGCACGTGATGCAGGCCGTGATGAACCTGGCCGAACACGTCTGGGTGCTGGCCCAGGGCCAGCTGATCGCTGAGGGAAGTCCGGCGCAGGTGACATCGAACGACAAGGTGGTCGAGGCGTACCTGGGCCACGGCACCGCGGCGCGGCTGCGCAAGGCGGCTGCGGCGAAAGGAGTCGCTGCATGACTGCGTTGCTGGAAATCCAGGGCCTGCGCGGCGGCTACGGCCGCGTCGAGGTGCTGCGCGGCGTCGACTTGCAGGTCAACGCCGGAGAGATGGTCGCGCTGCTCGGCAGCAACGGCGCCGGCAAGTCGACCTTGAACAAGATGGTCTGCGGCCTCTGCCCGGCCTGGGGCGGCAGCGTGCGCTTCGACGGCAGGGACCTGAGCGGCGCCCACTACCGCGAGGTCGTCAAGGCCGGCCTGATCCAGGTGCCCGAAGGCCGCAAGGTGTTTCCGAACCTAAGCGTGCTCGAGAACCTCGAACTCGGCTCCTTCACGCGGGCCCGCGAGCGTCGGGCCGCGAATCTGGAAAAGGTGTTCGGCATCTTCCCGCGGCTGCGCGAGCGCATCCGGCAGCACGCCGGCACCATGAGCGGCGGCGAGCAGCAGATGCTGGCCATCGGCCGCGGTCTCATGGCCGAGCCGGTGCTGCTGATCCTCGACGAGCCTTCGCTGGGCCTGTCGCCGCTTCTGGTCGAGGAGATGTTCACGCTGATCCGGCAACTGCGCGACGGCGGCCTCGCGGTGCTGCTGGTCGAGCAGAACGTTGGCCAGTCGCTCGAGATCGCCGATCGCGCCTACGTGCTGGAGAACGGCAGCGTGCGCTTCTCGGGCGCGCCGGAAGAATTGCTCGGCAGCGACGAACTGCGCCGCGCCTACCTCGGTCTTTGACCCGTGCGAGGCCAAGGACGAACATGACAAGGAGACACCCATGAAACGCAGAGACATCCTCATCGCATCCATCACCACGCTGGCCGGTGCCGCCCAGGCCCAGGTCGGCAACGCGCCGGTGCGCATCCTGGTCGGTGCGCCGGCTGGCGGCTCGACCGACACCATCGCCCGCACGCTGGCAGCCGGCATGGGCCCGGTGCTGGGCCGCACGGTGATCGTCGAGAACCGGCCCGGCGCCGGCGGCAACATCGCCGCCGATGCGGTCGCCAAGGCCGCGCCCGACGGCAACACGCTGCTGATGAGCTTCACCAGCCATGCGATCAACGCGACGCTCTATCCGACCTTGCCCTTCGATCCGGTGAAGGACTTCACGGCGCTGACCTGTGTCGCGACCTCGCCGTCGATCCTGGTCGCTCATCCGTCGGTACCGGCCAACAACGTGCGCGAACTGATCGCACTGGCCAAGGCCAAGCCGGGCCAGCTCAACTTCGCGATCGGTGCGCTGGGCTCCTCGCTGCACATGGCGGGCGAGGCCTTCAAGATGCAGTCTGGCGTGTACATCGTCAACATCCCGTACCGCGGCACCGCGCCGGCGGTGCAGGACGTGCTCGCGGGCCAGGTGCAGCTGATGTTCGCGGCGGTCGGCAACGTGCAGCAGCACATCAAGGCCGGCAAGCTCAAGGCGCTCGGCGTGACCTCGGCCAGGCGGCTGCCGGAGTTTCCCGACCTGCCGGCCATTGCCGAGACCTTGCCAGGCTACGAATCGAGCGCCTGGTTCGGACTGTTCGGGCCGGCGCACATGCCGCCCGAGGTCACGCGCCGCATCGCCGACGCCGCGCGCCAGACCATCGGCGAGCCGGCGATGCGCAAGCGCTTCGACAGCGAGGGTGTGATCCCGGTCGGCAACACGCCGGAGCAGTTCGCCCCCTTCGTCCAGAGCGAGATCAAGCGCTGGGCCCAGGTGGTCAAGTATTCGGGGGCGAGGCCGGAATGAACGCGCCGACGACCCCCCGCCATGCCGCACCGCAGACGCTGGCGCAGAAGCTGATCGCCCGCGCTTGCGGCCGCGAGGCCGTCGCGGTCGGCGAGATCGTGACCTGCAAGGTCGACCTGGCGATGTTCCACGACTCCTCGGGTCCGCGCCGGCTGCAGCCGATGCTCGAAGAACTCGGCGCCCGGATCTGGGACCGATCGCGCATCGTGCTGGTGATGGACCACTACGTGCCCGAGCGCGACGACGACTCGCGCCGCATCGTGCGCATCGCGCGCGACTGGGCGCGCGACCAGCAGCTGCCGCATGTCTACGACAGCCAGGGCATCTGCCACGTGGTGGTGCCGCAGCACGGCCACATCCGGCCCGGCATGCTGTGCGTCGGCGGCGATTCGCATTCGCCGACCGGTGGCGCCTTCGGGGCCTACATGTTCGGCATCGGCAGCACCGAGATGCTCGGCGTGGTGGTCAGCGGCGAGATCTGGCTGCGCGTGCCCGAGACGATCCAGATGTGGTGGGACGGCCGGCTGCCCGCGGGTGTCACGGCCAAGGACATGATGCTGCACATGCTGGCGCGCTTCGGCATGAATGGCGGGCGCTACCAGGCGGTGGAGTTTTGCGGGCCGGCGGTGCAGGCGCTGTCGATGCAGGAGCGCATGACGCTGTCGAACATGAGCGCGGAACTCGGCGCGCAAGCCGGGCTGATCGCGCCCGATGCGACCACCTCCGCCTTCCTGGCCGAAGCCGGTGCGCCGGCGATCGACACGGCACCGTGGTTCACCGACGAGGGCGCCGGTCTCACGCGCCATCGCTTCGATGCCTCGCAGCTCGAACCCTACGTCGCGGCGCCGCACAGCCCGGCCAACGCGCACGGCGTGAGCCGGTATCTCGGCACGGCCATCGACGTCGCCTACATCGGCGCCTGCACCGGCGCCAAGCTCGACGACCTGCGCGCCGCCGCCGAGGTGCTGCGCGGCCACAAGGTGGCGATTGGCGTGCGCCTCATCGTCGCGCCGGCCAGTTTGCAGGACCAGGAGCGGGCCCGCGACGAAGGCGTGCTGCAGGCGCTGCTCGACGCCGGCGCCGAGCTGTTCCCGACCGCCTGCGGCGCCTGCTCGGGCTATGGCGACCCGATGGGCGACGACATCACCGTGATCTCGACCACCGCGCGCAACTTCAAGGGCCGGATGGGCTCGCCGACGGCGCAGGTCTACCTGGGCTCGCCCTACACGGTCGCGGCGGCCGCGCTGCGCGGCTGCGTGACCGACCCGCGCGAGGTGCTGCAATGAGTGGCGCGGCGACACACCGGGTCTGGCGTCTCGGCGCCGACATCGATACCGACGCACTGGCACCCGGCCACGCGATGAAGCACGRCATCGACATCATCGCCCGGCATTGCCTCGAAGCCGTGCGGCCCGAGTTCGCCCGCGAGGTGCGCGCCGGCGACGTGATTGTGGCCGGGCCCAACTTCGGCATCGGTTCCTCGCGCGAGCAGGCCGCGGCCGTGCTGGTGCAGCTCGGCGTGGCCGCGGTGATCGCGCCGTCGTACGGCGGGCTCTATTTCCGCAACGCATTCAACCTCGGCCTGCTGCTGCTGACCTGCGAGCAAGCCGAAACGCTGAAGGACGGCGAACGCATCGTGCTGGACGTGGCTCGCCCCTCGCTGACCGCCCCCGGCGGGCGGACCTTGACCTGCGAACCCGTGCCCGATTTCCTGATGGACATGGTCCGCGCGGGCGGCCTCATGAAGCAGCTCCGGCAGCGCTTCGCCAAAGAAAGAACCGAACCATGAACGAATCACCGATCCCCTCGATGGACCCGGTCACGCTGGCCGTGCTGCGCGGCCGCCTCGAGCAGGTGGCCGACGAGATGGACGCGACGCTCTACCGCAGCGCCTTCAATCCGATCATCGCCGAGGCCCATGACGCCTGCCACGGCCTCTATGACGCAGCCAGCGGCGACACGCTGGTGCAGGGCAAGTCGGGCCTGCCAGTGTTTGTCGGCGCGATGGCCTTCGCGGTGCGTGCCACCGCGGCCGCCGCGGCCCCGCGCGGTGGCATGAAGGACGGCGACATCTGGATCAGCAACGACCCCTACGACGGCGGCACCCACGCCAACGACTTCAAGCTGGTGCGGCCCTTCTTCCGCGACGGCCGGCTGTACTGCTACATGGCCTCGGCCGCGCATTGGCACGACGTCGGCGGCGCGGTGCCCGGCAACTACAACCCGGCCGCCACCGAGTGCTGGCAGGAGGCGGTGCAGATCCCGCCGGTGCGCATCGTGCGCGACGGCGTGCTCGACCCCGACGTGCTGGCCATCCTGCGCGCCAACACGCGGCTGCCCGAGAGCCTGTGGGGCGACCTCAACGGCCAGCTCGCCGCGCTCGAGCTCGGCGCGAAGCGGCTGCACGGCCTGCTCGACGAATATGGCGATGCGCTGGTGCTGCAGGCGATGGGCGAACTGCGCAGCCGCGCGCTGCGCCTGATGCGCTCGCACATCGCCTCGCTGCCCGACGGCCGCTACAGCTTCGAGGACGTGCTGGACAACGACGGCATCGTCAACGAGCCGCTGACCATCGCGCTCGACATGACGGTGGCGGGCGACCGCCTGCTGCTGGACTTCTCGCGCACCTCGCCGCAATGCGCGGGGCCGGTGAACATCTCGCGCGCCACCGCGATCGCGGCCTGCTACGTGGCGCTCAAGCATGTCTTCCCCGACGTGCCGGCGAATGCCGGCGTGCTCGACGCGGTCGACTTCCTGATCCCCGATAAGCTGGTGATCAGCGCCGAGCGCCCGCGGCCCGTCGGCGGCTACACCGAGACCATCCTGCGCATGATCGACGTGATTTTCAGCGCCACCGCGCAGGCCGATCCGACGCGCGCCGTGGCGCAGGCCTATGGCACCATCAACGCTCTGTCGATCGCGGGCCACCGCAGCGACGGCCCGCGCAAGGGCCAGCGCTGGGTCATGTTCAGCTTCTTCGGGGGCGGCCACGGCGGCCATTCGGGCGGCGACGGGCTCTCGCATGCCAACGCGCCGATCTCGACCGCGACGATTCCGCCGCTGGAGATCCTCGAGGCCGCCTATCCGGTTCGCTTCACCGAATGGTCGTTGCGCCCCGGCTCCGGCGGCGACGGCCAGTTCCGCGGCGGGCTCGGCGCCGTCTACGAGATCGAGTTGCTCGAGAAGGATGCCGAGGTCTTCGTCTTCGGCGAACGCGGCAGCTCGCCGCCGAAGGGCATCGCGGGCGGCGGCCCGGGTGCCGTCAACGTCTTCAGCTACGAGAACGACGGCGCCTGGCACACACCGCCGATGGTGTCGAAGATGCATGGCATCCGGCTGGCGCAGGGCGAGCGCGTGCGGCTCGAGACGCCGGGCGGCGGCGGCTGGGGCGCGCCTGACAAGCGCAGCAGCGAGAAGCGTGGCCAAGATCGGGCCATGGGTTATGTGAACAACGGCGAAGCAACCGACGAGAAGGCCGCGCGATGACCGCAGAGAACACAATCAAGCCGGCAGGCCGACTGGTCGTCGGCGTCGACGTCGGCGGCACCTTCACCGACCTCTTCGTGCTCGACGAGGCCGCGGGCACGGCGCGCATCGTCAAGGTGCCGTCGACGCGCGGCGAGGAAGCGCGCGGCTTCATGAACGGCGTTGCGCGCGTGGCCGATTCGGCAGCGGCCATCGCGACCATCGTGCACGGCACCACGGTCGGCACCAACGCGCTGCTCGAGCGCAAGGTGGCACGCACCGGCATCCTCACCACGCGCGGCTTCCGCGACGTGCTCGAGATGCGCCGGCGCGACCGGCCCGAGACCTGGGGCCTGCGCGGCAGCTTCGTGCCGGTGGTGCCGCGCGACCTGCGGCGCGAGGTCGACGAGCGCGTGCTCGCCGACGGCACGCTGCACACGCCGGTCGATCTCGACCAGGTGCGCGCCGAAACACGGGCGCTGCTCGAGGCCGGCTGCGAGGCGGTCTGCGTGTTCTTCATCAACACCTATGCCAACCCCGAGAACGAACGGCTGGCGGTCGCCGCGGTGCGCGCGCTGTGGCCGAACGCGTACGTCACCTCGGCCTGCGAGGTGCTGCCCGAGATCCGCGAATTCGAGCGCTGCTCGACCGCGACGCTCAACGCTGCACTCCAGCCGGTGGTCGGCAGCTACCTCGAACGCCTCGAATCGGACCTGCGTCTGCAGGGCTTCGACGGCGAGTTGCTGGTGGTGCAGAGCAACGGCGGCGTGATGTCGCGCCAGACCGCGAGCGACCTGCCGGTGCGCACCGCGCTGTCGGGCCCGGCGGCCGGCGTGATCGCCTGTGCGACCATCGCGCGGGCGGCGGGCTTCCCGAACGCGATCACCGGCGACATGGGCGGTACGTCCTTCGACGTCTCGCTGGTCGCCAACGGCGAGGCCGCGCTGGCGGCGCAGACCGCGATCGAATTCGGCATGGTGATCCGCTCGCCGATGATCCAGATCGAGACCATCGGTGCCGGCGGCGGCTCGATCGCCTCGGTCGATGCCAGCGGCATGCTGCAGGTCGGCCCCGAGTCGGCCGGCAGCATCCCCGGGCCGGCCTGCTACGGCCGCGGCAACATGCGCCCGACCGTGACCGATGCCAACGTGCTGCTCGGCCGCATCGCCGCCGACCGGCCGCTGGGCGGTGGCCTGCTGGCGGCGCTCGATGCCGACAAGTCGTTCCAGGCGATCGACGCGCATGTCGCCCAGCCGCTGGGGCTCGACGTGTACCAGGCGGCCGAGGCGATCCTCACGGTCGCCAACGCACGCATGGCCGGCGCGATCCGACTGGTGTCGATCGAGCGCGGGCATGATCCGCGCCGCTTCGCCTACATGCCCTTCGGCGGCGGCGGTGCGCTGCATGTCTGCGCGATGATGCGCGAGGTCGGCGTCGCCATCGGCATCGTGCCGCGCTACCCCGGCGTGACCTCGGCGCTCGGCTGCGTGATCGCCGACATGCGGCACGACGCGGTGCAGACCCTCAACCGTCCGCTCGACGAGCTCGATGTGGCACAACTGCGGCAGCGCATCGCCGAACTCGCCGAGTCCTGCCAGCATCGGCTCGATTCCTCGGGCGTGCGCTTCGACGAGGTGCGCGAGGTCATTGCGCTCGACATGCTCTATGCGGGACAGACCCACACGCTGCCGGTGGAACTGCCTGCCGGCAGCGCCGGGCAGCTGACTCACAGCGTCATCCGCGCGGCCTTCGAAACCAGCTACGGCGCCGCCTTCGGCCGCGTGCTCGACGGCATCGGCATCCGCGTGATGAACCTGCGCTATGCGCGCATCGGCGTGCGGCCGAAGTTCGACCTCGCGGTGCTGGCGCCCGAAGGCGAGGGGAGCATCGCGCCGCTGGGCACGCAACGCGTGTTCCATGACGGCCAGTGGCGCGAGGCGCAGCGCTTTGCGCGGCTCGACCTGCCGGTTGGCGCGCGCGTCGACGGGCCGGCGATCCTCGAACAGGCCGACACCACCGTGTGGCTCGAACCCGGCTTCCATGCCGAGGTCGATGCGCACGGCAACCTGCTCGTGAGGCCGTCGTGAGCGGCGCGGCACCGATCCGCGGGTCGACCACTGCGCTCGTGGTGATCGACCTGCAGAACGACTTCCTCGATCCGAAGGGCGCCTATGCGCGCGGCGGCGACAGCAACCCGCCCGCGCTTGCCCTGCCGGACCGCGTTGCGACCGTCGCACGGGTGCTCAAGGCGGCCGGCGGCATGGTCGCCGCGAGCCAGTTCACGCTGTGGCCCGACGCGGCCGGCGAGCCGATGGTTTCGCCGCACCTGAAGGCGCTCCGCCCGTACCTCAAGAAGGGCGACTTCGCCCCCGGCAGCTGGGGCCAGGCCAACGTCGACGCACTGGCCGGACTGGTCGACGTCGTGGTCTGCAAGGTCGCCTATTCGGCCTTCTTCAACACCCAGCTCGACTGGTTGCTGCGCCGCGCCGGCATCGACACCGTGGCCGTGTGCGGCATCGTCACCAATGGCGGCGTGGCCAGCACGGTGCGCGACGCGCACATGCGCGACTACCGCACGCTGGTGCTGGCCGACGGCTGCGCGGCTTTCGGCGAAGAGCGGCACCGGACTTCGCTGGCCGACATGCGCAACGTGGCCGAGGTGACGGACTGCGCGGACTTCGTGCAGTTGCTGGCATGACGAACCAGGCCGAAGGCCCGCTGCGCCGCATCCGCCGTGCCGCGCGGATCGAGGCCGAGATGCACGTCGGCGTGGCGATCGTCGGCGCCGGCGCCTGCGGACTCACCGCGGCGCTGATGCTGCACGACGCGGGCATCGAATGCGTGGTGCTCGAGCGCGATGCCGTGCCGAGCGGATCGACCGCGTTGTCCTCGGGCTTCATCCCCGCGCCCGGCACGCGCGCGCAACGCGCGCAAGGCATCGATGGCGACAGTCCCGCGCGCTTCGCAGCCGATATCCAGGCCAAGGCCCATGGCCGCGCCGCGCCGGCATTGGTGCAGGCGTACGCCGAGGCCGTCGGGCCGGCGCTCGATGCCCTGCAAGCCAGGCATGGCCTGGACTGGATCGTGCTCGACGGCTTCCTGTATCCGGGCCACAGCGTTCACCGGATGCACGCCTTGCCGCAGAAGACCGGCGCGGCGCTGATGGCCAGCCTGCAGTCCGCGGTGGAGGCCGTGGGCATCCCGGTGCTGACGCAGGCACTGGTCGACACGCTGTGGCTCGACGATGCCGACCGCGCGATCGGCGTCGGCTACCGCCGACCCGATGGCCGCGAGGAGACACTGGCCTGCGATGCGCTGCTGCTGGCCTGCAATGGTTTCGGCGGCAATGCGGCGATGGTGCGCACGCTGCTTCCGGAAATGTCTGATGCGGCCTTCGGTGGACATACAGGCAACGACGGCAGTGCGATCCTCTGGGGCGAGGCCCTCGGCGCGCGGCTGCGCGATCTCGGCGGCTATCAAGGGCACGGCTCCTGGGTCACGCCGCAGGGCGCGCTGATGTCCTGGGCTGTGATGATGGAAGGCGGCGTGCAGATCAACCGCGAGGGCCGGCGCTTCCATGACGAGACGCAGGGCTATTCCGAAGCGGCCGTGCATGTGCTGGCGCAGCCGGGCGGCATCGCGTGGAACGTGTTCGATGCGCCGTTGCTGAATCTGGCGCGCGGCTTTCCCGATTTCGTCGAGGCCGAAGCCGCCGGTGCCCTCAGGCGCTGCGAGACGATCGACGAGCTTGCGGCATGCATCGGCTGCGAAGCGGCGACCTTGCGGTCCACGCTCGAAGCGATGCAAGCCGGCGGCTCAGCGGGCGTCGATGGCCGTGTGTTCAGGCGCGCGCTGGCCGCGCCGTATTTTGCGGTGAAGGTCACGGGCGCGCTGTTCCACACGCAAGGTGGCCTCGACATCACCGCAGATGCGCGCGTGCTGCGGCAGGAAGGCACGCCGCTGCCCAACCTGCTGGCGGCGGGCGGCGCCGCGGGCGGCGTGTCGGGCGACGCGGTCTGGGGCTATCTGTCGGGCAACGGGTTGCTCAGCGCAGTGGCCGGCGGCTACATCGCGGCGCGCACTGCGGCCGCACTGGTCAATGAACGGAAGGCATCCAATGGTCGATGAATCATTCAAGTCGCGTCTCGCGCGAAGCGACATCGTGCTGGCGCCGGGAGTCTACGATGCACTCAGCGCGCTGGTGGCCGAGCAGGCCGGCTTTGAGGCGCTGTACCTGTCGGGGGCTTCGATCGCCTACACGCGGCTCGGGCGCTCCGACGTCGGGCTCACCACCTTCAGCGAGGTCGAAGACACGCTGGCGCGCATCACCGAGCGTGTCGCGCTGCCGGTAATCGTCGATGCCGATACCGGCTTCGGCAATGCGCTCAACACCCAGCGCACTGTGCGCGGTTTCGAGCGCGCGGGCGCCGCGATGATCCAGATCGAGGACCAGGGCTTTCCGAAGCGTTGCGGCCATCTCGACGGCAAGACCGTGGTGCCGCAGCGCGAGATGGTCGGTAAGCTGAAAGCGGCGCTCGACGCACGGGCCTCGGCCGATACGCTGATCCTGGCGCGCACCGATGCGGTCGCGGTCGAAGGACTCGACGCGGCGCTCGACCGCGCGGAAGCTTACCTGGCGATCGGCGTCGATGCGCTGTTCGTCGAGGCGCTGCGTTCGCCCGAGCAGATGGATTCGGCCTGCCGGCGCTTCGCGCACCGCGTGCCGCTGCTCGCGAACATGGTCGAGGGCGGCAAGACGCCGGTGCAGGACGCGGATGCGCTGCAGGCGCACGGCTTCCGCATCGCGATCTTCCCGGGCGGCACGGCGCGCGCGGTGGTGCATACGCTGCAGGGCTACTACGCGAGCCTGCATGCGAACCGCACAACGCTGCCTTGGCGCGATCGGATGCTCGACTTCGACGGGCTCAATGAAGTGATCGGTACGCCGGAGTTGATGGCAGCGGGGCAGCGCTACGAGTGAGCCTTAGAGGCCCATCAGGTCCTGCAAGGTGCGGGGATCGCGATGCTGACGATGACCGTAGGGATTGCGGACAAGGAAGTTGCTCGTTCTTACCAACTCATCGATGAAGGCGTCACCCATGCGGATGTGCTCTTGGCCGTACCACGTGTAAGCCTCCGACGCCTCGAGCTGCGCCCAAGGCGTGAAGTTGACCAGAATTTGCGTCAAGCCCCCCTTTAGGGGAATGGCACTTACTTTAGCTGTTGGGCCATCAGTGCGGGACGTAAGTGCTTGATGGCAAAGAGAGGTGGCTGACCCAGGATCGATAGGATGGTTGTTACCAAGCAATCAAACCATCTTTC
>NZ_JBFUIU010000011.1:0-38464 GCF_056401695.1 Variovorax sp. P4_D9 | reverse complement strand
CTTCGAAGCCGAAAGCCTGGATCAGCTCGGCCGTGCGTTCGGCRTGCGGTGCGTTGTTGCCGGGCGGGGTGTCGGTGGGCACCCGCACCAGCTCCTGCAGAAAGCGCACTTCCTCGTCGAAATGGGCGTCGATCCAGGCGTCGAGTTTGGTGTAGTCGGTCATGTCAGTGGGCCGGGTCGGCGGCAAGGTTGTCGAGCAGCAGCTGGAAGGCCCGCACGGCCAGCTGCATGTCGTCGTTGGTGCTCGATTCGAGCGGGTTGTGGCTGATGCCGGAGTTGATGCCGCGCACGAAGAGCATCGCCTGCGGCATCACCTCGTGCAGCTTCATCGCATCGTGGCCGGCGCCGCTGGGCATGCGGAACAAGGGCACGCCGAGCATGTCGACCGCCTTCTCCCAGCGCTGCTGCCATGCGGGCGCGCTCGGCGCGGCGGCGGCGCGCATGGTTTCCTCGAGCGTGTAGCGCACGCTGCGGCGCTCGCAGATGTCCTTCAGCGCCGCCACCACGTCGTTGGCCAGCGCGTCGCGCTGTTCATTGTTCGGCGCTCGCAGGTCGAGGCTGAACTTGCAGCGCCCGGGCACCACGTTGATCGAGCCGTTCGGCACCTCGAGCATGCCGACCGTGGCGACCGAGTCGCCATCCTTGGCGGCGCGCTGCTCGGCGAAAAGGATCAGTTCGGCCACGGCGGCCGCGGCATCGCGGCGCCGGTCCATCGGCGTGGTGCCGGCGTGGCTGGCCATGCCGATGACTTCACCGACATAGCGCACGCTGCCGTTGATCGAGGTCACGATGCCGAGCGGGAGATCGAGCTCGGTCAGCACCGGCCCCTGTTCGATGTGGACCTCGACGAAGCCCAGGTACTTCGAGGGATCGCGCTGCAGTCCGGGGATGTCCTCGTCCTTGAGGCCGGCGTTGCGGCGGGCCGCGCGCATCGTGATGCCGTCGGCGTCCTTCTGGTCGAGCCAGCGGTTGTCGAAGTGGCCGATCAATGCGCCGGAGCCCAGGAAGGTGGCCTTGTAGCGCTGGCCTTCTTCCTCGGCGAAGCCGACGACCTCGAAGGCGAAGGGCAGGCGCCGGTTCTGCCGCTTGAGCTCGCGCACGCAGGCCATCGGCACGAAGATGCCGAGCCGGCCGTCGTACTTGCCGCCGTTGCGTACGGTGTCGTAGTGCGAGCCCGTGAGCAGCGCCTTGGCGCCGGGCGTCGCGCCCTCGTAGCGGCCGACGACATTGCCGACCGCATCGATCTGCACGCTGTCGAAGCCGGCCTCGCGCATGTCGGCCACGATCTGCGCAGCGCAGGCGCGGTGGGCGTCGGTGAGGTAGGTGACGGTGAGCTGGCCTTTCTCGGCATAGCCCGGGTCGGTGTGGACCGAGAGCTCTTCCTGCCAGTCCCACACCACGTTGCCGAGTGTGGGCGTGGCGTCGAACTTGTCGTCCAGCCGGATTTCGGCGATGCGATGGATGTTGCGCAGCGCCTCCCCGAGCTCGAAGTCGGGGTGGTGATGTAGCCGGCGCTCGAAGGTGTCGATGATCTCGCGCTTGGCGAGGCCGGTGCCGCGGGGGCCGCGCACCGCCAGGATGAACGGGAAGCCGAACTTGGCGTTGTAGTCGGCGTTGAGATGCTGGATCTTCGCGAACTCTTCGGGCGTGCAGTCGGTCAGGCCGGCCTTGCTCTGCTCGTTGGTCGACTCGGCCGTGAGGCTCTTGCTGACCATCGCCTTGCCGGCCAGTTCCGGGTGGGCGCGGATCAGGCCGAGCTGCTCTTCGCGCGAGGCGTGGGTCACGGCCTGCACCAGTGCATGCTTCAGGTGCGGCAGCGAGCGGAACGGGCGCGACACCAGCGCGCGCGCCGCAATCCACGGGGAGTGTTCGTAGACGCCGTCGAGCAGTGCGACGGCTTGGTCGGCCGCGGCCGCGTTGAGTTGGTCGATGGTGAGGGCCATGTCAGTCAGTCTCCTTGCGAGGCGGCGTAGGGATGCGTCGCCTTCCAGTGCCTCGCGATGTCGAGGCGGGTGCAGATCCAGACCCGGTCGTGGGCGGCGATGTGATCGAGGAAGCGCTGCAGGGCCACGATGCGTCCGGGGCGGCCGAGCAGGCGGCAGTGCATGCCGATGCTCATCATCTTCGGCGCCTCGTCGCCCTCGGCATACAGCGCGTCGAAGCTGTCCTTCATGTACTCGAAGAAGGGGTCGGCATGCGAGTAGCCCTGCGGCAGCGCGAAGCGCATGTCGTTGCAGTCGAGGGTGTAGGGCACGATCAGCTGCGGCACGACCTGGCCGTCGGTCTTCTGCACCTTCATCCAGAAGGGCAGGTCGTCGCCGTAGTAGTCGCTGTCGTATTCGAAGCCGCCGTAGTCGGCCACCAGGCGCCGGGTGCGCGGGCTGTCGCGGCCCGTGTACCAGCCGAGCGCCCGCTCGCCGGTGAGCTTCTCGATGGCTTCCATGCCGAGCCGCATGTGCTCGCGCTCGGTGGCTTCGTCGAGGTTCTGGTAGTGGATCCAGCGCCAGCCGTGGCAGGCGATCTCGTGGCCCAGTTCCTTGAAGGCCGACGCCAGTTCGGGGTAGCGCTCGAGCGCCATGCCGACGCCGAACACGGTCAGCGGCAACCCGCGTTTCTCGAACTCGCGCAGGATCCGCCAGACGCCTGCGCGCGAGCCGTATTCGTAGATCCCTTCCATGCTGATGTGGCGCGCGGGATAGCTCGCGGGATTGAACATCTCGGAGAGGAACTGCTCGGAGCCGGCGTCGCCGTGCAGCACGCAGTTTTCACCGCCTTCCTCGTAGTTGAGGACGAACTGGATCGCGATGCGGGCGCGGCCGGGCCATTGGGCGTGCGGTGGATTGCGGCCGTAGCCGATGAGGTCGCGCGGGTAGGGGCGGGTGCTGTCGTAAATGCTCATGGTGTCAGGCCAACGCCAGGGTGATGTCGTGGGTGGGAACCTTGCGGTCGAAGGTGAGGTTGGCCTCGACGTGATCCAGGTGCTCGGTCATGAGGCGCACGGCGCGTTCCTCGTCCTTGGCGGCCAGGGCCTTCACGATGTCTGCATGCTCGTCGTTCGAGTGCTCGGCCGCGGTGGCGCTCTGGTACATCAGCGTGATGAGGGCGCAGCGCGAGATCAGTTCGCCGAGGATCTGCGCCAGCACCGTGTTGCCCATCAGCTCGGCCATGCGGACGTGGAAATCGCCCAGCAGCTCGGTGCGGCCCGAGATGTCCTCGCCCGACACCGCGGCCTTTTCGAGCGCCACATGCTCCTTGAGCGCCTTGATCTTGGCCGGCGTGACGCTGCGCACGAAGGCGCGCGTCATCTCGGCCTCGAGCATGCGGCGCACGGCGAACACCTGCTTGGCCTCGTCGACCGCAGGCGCCGCGACGAAGGCCCCGCGCGCGGGCTCGAGCCGTATCAGTTTGTTCTGCGAGAGCTGGAACAGCGCCTGCCGCACCAGCGTGCGGGAGACGCCGAAGTGGTCGGCGAGCTTCTGCTCGGCCAGCTTGCTGCCGGGCTGAAGCCGGTGCTCCACAATGGCCTTGGTGAGTGCGTCGACGATGGAGCGGGTGGTGGTCGAGTCCATGTTTTTCATGATAGACCTAAAGCCGATAACTGTATACACWTTTGTCGACCGTAATTTCCCGAATGCACCGAAGGAGCAATTCATGGGCTTGAGCACTCACGTACTGGACACGATGCACGGCTGCCCGGCCGCCGGCATGGAGGTCGCGCTGTTCACCACCGACGGCACTGCCGAGGACGCGCGCGCCACGCTGGTGCGGCGCTTCACGCTGAACGCCGACGGCCGCAGCGACGGGCCGCTGTATGACAACAGCACGCTGAAGGCCGGCACCTACCGGCTGGTGTTCGATGTGGCGGGCTACTTCAAGGCCCGCGGCCTCGAGCTGCCCGAGCCGAACTTCCTGAACCGCGTGGCCCTGGACTTCGGCGTCGCCCACACCGACCAGCACTACCACGTGCCGCTGCTGGTGAGCCCATGGTCATACTCGACCTACCGGGGCTCTTGAGGCTACAGCTGGCCTTCGCTGAGCGTGTCGAGCTGGAAATGACCGCCTTCGTCCCACAGCCAGGTGTCGGTCCAGGTGACCTTGCCGAGCCGCGTGGCGGCCGGGTAGGGCGCGGCGACGAGCACGGTGCGCTCGATCTCGGCGATCACCTCGGGCGCGTGCGTCGGTGCACGCATCCAGTGCATCGACAGCACCTTGCCGTCGGCATCGAGGTTGACCTGCAGCGTGCCGACCGCATAGAGCAACGGCGGCAGCTTGCCGCCGTAGATGCGGTCCTTGTTGATCTCGTAAATATGGCGGGCGGCGTCCTTGCGGTAATCGCGCGCGGTGGCGGCGCTCGACGCTCGCGGCTTGCCTCGGCTTTTGTTGCCCGGCTCGGGCTTGGCGCTGCTGAGCTGGCCAGGAACCGCGCCGGTCGGCGTGGTGCTGYAGCCGGCCAGCCACAGGCTGGCGAGGAGTGCCGCCGCCAGGGCAAGGCGGCGCGAGGTGGACTGAAAATGCATCGGCGGGTTTATACCGTGCCCAGCGATGGGCAGCGCAACCGGAGGTTTCCAGGATGACCGGCGCAGTCGACGAATTGTTGGCGCGGCTGGCGCGCGAACGCGGCGTGCTGGTGCGCGTCGACTCCACCCAGGGCTCGGCGCCGCGCGAGGCCGGCACCTGGATGGCGGTCTGGGCCGAGGGGCTCACCGCCACCATCGGCGGCGGCCAGCTCGAGTTCCAGGCCACCGACGAAGCCCGCGCCTGGCTCGCGGGCGGCCCGCCGATCGAGAGCGTGCGGCGCTATCCGCTCGGTCCGAGCCTGGGCCAATGCTGCGGCGGCGTGGTGTTCCTGTCCTTTCGGCTGATCGATGCCGGGGATGCACAGGCACTGCAAGCCGAACTGCTCGCCCACCTGGAGCCGGTGGCGCTGTTCGGCGGCGGCCACGTGGGCGCCGCCCTGGCGCGGCTGCTCGCTACACTGCCGTTCGCGGTGCGGTGGATTGACAGCCGCGACGGCGTCTTTCCGCCCGAGCTGCCGGCGCAGATCGAGACCGAGCATTCCGATCCGGTGCAGCAGGCGGTGGTGCAGCTCGCACCGGGCTCGCGCGTGCTGATCATGAGCTTCAGCCATGCCGAAGACCTGGATATCGTGATCGCCTGCCTCAAGCGCCTGCGTGCGCGCGACGACCTGCCGTACATCGGCCTGATCGGCAGCACGACCAAGTGGGCGACCTTTCGTCACCGGCTCGAGGCACGCGGTTTCACGGCGCAGGAAATGGACCGGGTGACCTGTCCGATTGGCGTTCCCGGCATCACCGGCAAGGAACCCGAGGTGATCGCCGTGGCGGTGGCGGCACAGTTGTTGCAATCGCTTCCGCCTGCATGAGGCGCCCGGCCGCTCCGAAGGCGAATCCCGAAGCGCTGCTGCGCGACGGTGTCCTGTGAAGGGCGCTCAGGGTTTTCCTGCACGCCGAGTGATGCAAAAACCCGGGAGTCAGCCCTCAAAATTGTATACACTTCAGTCCACAACAAGCCGCAGCGGAGCGAGACCCGAGCCCGGGTCTGCGTTCGCGGCACTTTCTCTGCTTACAGCGCCCGCAGTGGTGAGCAGGCCGGTACACCACGGCGCTCCCACGCGCCGACAAGGTTGAGAGCAAATGGAAAGCTACTACCTCGACTGGGCCAATCTGCTGTTGCGCTGGGTCCACGTCATCACCGCCGTCGCCTGGATCGGCGCCTCGTTCTACTTCGTGATGCTGGACAACAGCCTCGAGAAGCCGGAAGACCAGGAATCCCTCGACAAGGGCGTCGGCGGCGAGCAGTGGGCGGTGCATGGCGGCGGCTTCTACAACATGCAGAAGTACGCGCTGGCGCCCAAGCGGCTGCCGGACCACCTGCATTGGTCGTACTGGGAGAGCTACTCGACCTGGCTCACGGGCTTCGCGCTGTTCACGATGTCCTATCTGTGGAACGCCAGCACCTACCTAATCGACAAGTCCAAGATGGATTGGCAGCCCGGCGCCGCGATCGGCGTCGCGCTGGCTTTCTTTGTGGTCTTCTGGATGGTCTACGACGGCATCTGCCAGTTGTTCGGCCGGCGCAAGAACGGCGACACCATCGTCGGCGTGCTGGTTGCAATCTTCATCGCGTTCGCAGCCTGGCTGGCTTGCCAGTGGTTTGCCGGCCGCGCGGCCTTCCTGCTGGTCGGCGCGATGATGGCCACGACCATGAGCGGCAACGTGTTCTTCTGGATCATCCCGGGCCAGCGCAAGAACGTGCAGGCGCTGCGCGAGGGCAAGCCGGTCGATCCGGTGCATGGCCAGCGCGGCAAGCAGCGCAGCGTGCACAACACCTACTTCACGCTGCCGGTGCTGTTCTCGATGTTGAGCAACCACTACAGCTTCACCTATACCCACAAGTACAACTGGATCGTGCTGCTGCTGATCATGCTCGGCGGCGCGGCCATCCGGCAGTTCTTCGTGGTGCGCCATCGATTCAAGCTCGGCAATGCGCGCAATCCGATTCCCTACGCGCTGTTCGGCATCGCGGTGCTGGGCCTCACCATCATCTGGATGAAGCCCGAGCCTGCAGCGGACCCGGCGCCCGGCGCGGCGGTCAAGAAGGTGTCCTATGGCGACGTGCAGAAGGTGCTCGAGCAGCGCTGCTACATGTGCCACGGTGCCCAGGTGCAGATGAAGAACGTGCGGCTCGACACGCCGGACCAGGTCGCCGCGCATGCGCAGGCGGTGTACCAGCAGGCGGTGGTGACCAAGATCATGCCGATGAACAATTCGACCGGCATCACCGACGCCGAGCGGGCCTTGATCGGCAAGTGGTTCGAAGGCGGAGCCAGCACGAAGTAGCTCGCCTCAGGTTGGGGGCGAAGAGGGAGACAATGTTGAGACGAGGCAATCCATGACTACATCGAAGCTGCAACAAATCCCTGACGCGCGCTCGGCGCCGCGCGAATTCCTCGAACACCTTTACCGCGTGGCGGTCGAGCGGGCGCTGCCCCTGGCCGGCATGGGCGCCTACCTGCCGCCACCGCCGAAGGGGCGCACGCTGGTGCTCGGCGCCGGCAAGGCCGGCGGCTCGATGGTGCAGGCGCTGGAGGCGCTATGGCCGGCGGAGGCACCGCTGTCGGGACTGGTGGTCACGCGCTATGGCCACATCCCGCCCCGCCCCGAGGGGCTGGCCTCGCGCATCGAACTCGTCGAGGCGGCGCACCCGGTGCCCGACCAGGCCGGACTCGACGCCGCGCAGCGAATCCTCGCGCTGACCGAAGGCCTGACGGCCGACGACCTGGTGCTGTGCCTGATTTCGGGCGGCGGCTCCTCGCTGCTGACCCTGCCGGCCGACGGGCTCACGCTGGCCGACAAGCAGCGCATCAACACCCAACTGCTCGAATCGGGCGCCGGCATCGGCGAGATGAACTGCGTGCGCAAGCACCTGTCGCGCATCAAGGGCGGCCGGTTGGCGGCCGCCTGCGCGCCGGCGAAGGTCGTGACGCTGACCATCAGCGACGTGCCGGGGGACGACCCGGCTGTGATTGCCAGCGGCCCCACCGTGCCCGATGCAAGCAGCTGCGCCGATGCGCTGGCGATCCTCGATCGCTACCGGATCGAGGTGCCGGCACCGGTGCGGGCGCGGCTCGAGAGTGGCGCGCTCGAGACTCCGAAGCCGGACGATTCCGTGTTCGAGGGCCATGTGACGCACGTGATCGCGGCGCCCCAGCAGTCGCTCGAGGCGGCCGCGGCCGCGGCGCGTGCCGCCGGGATTCCGGCCCACATCCTGAGCGACGAGATCGAAGGCGAATCGCGCGAAGTGGGCAAGGTGCACGGCGCCCTGGCACGCGCCGTGGCGCTGCGCGGCGAGCCTTTCGCCAGGCCTTGCGTAATCCTGTCGGGCGGCGAGACCACGGTCACCATCCGCCCGCGCCGGCCCGGCCAGGCCAAGGGCCGCGGCGGCCGCGCAGGCGAGTTTTGCATGGGGCTCGCCGGGGCGCTGGCCGGCCACGACGGCGTCTGGGCACTGGCGGCCGACACCGACGGCATCGACGGCGTCGAGGACAATGCCGGCGCCATCGTCACGCCCGACACCTTGCCCCGCGCCGAGGCGGCCGGTGTCAAGCTGGCCGACTACCTGGACCGCAACGACGCCTACGGCTACTTCGACGCCGTCGGCGATCTGCTGGTCACCGGACCGACCCATACCAACGTCAACGATTTCAGGGCGCTGCTGATTCTCTAGCGCCCGCGCGCCCGCCGTTGTCGCTGATGCGAGAATCGCGACAACGTCGAGCCCCATGAATCCACCCCACGACCTGCGCCTGGCGCCCCGCCCCTTCGAGAGCTGGAAGGTCGAGGTCTGGTTGCGGATCCGCAGGCACTTCGCCTTGAAGGTGATCGGCACCACCGCGTTCACCTGGCTGTTCTTCATCGGCTACTTCCATATGCTGCGGCAGCCGGCGAGCCCGGTCGCGGTGATGCCGCTGACCGCGCTCGACCACCTGATCCCGTTCCAGCCCCAGGCGCTGGTCGCCTATTTCTCGCTCTGGCTGTACGTAGGCATTGCGCCCGGACTCCAGCTCAGCTTCCGCGAACTCCTGGTCTACGGACTGTGGGTCGGCGGCCTGTGCCTGACCGGCCTGGCCCTGTTCTACTTCTGGCCGACCCAGATCCCGCCGAACACGCTGCCGCCGACGGACTTTCCAGGCTTCGCGATCCTGCAAGGCGTCGACGCCGCCGGCAATGCCTGTCCGTCGATGCATGTGGCGATCGCGATCTTCACGGCCATCTGGGTCGAGCACATCCTGCGCAATGCGGGGGTGCCGATGTCGCTGCGCCTGGCCAATGCCCTGTGGTTCGCGGCCATCGCCTGGTCGACGCTGGCGATCAAGCAGCACGTGGTGCTGGATGTGCTCGCCGGGGCGCTGCTGGGCGTCGTGTTCGCGCTGCCGTCACTGCGCTGGCGGCCCCGTCCCAGCGCGAATCCGGCCGGCCGGAGCGGATACCATGACACGTCAATGCCCGCGGGCCGGTTCGGCGGCCGTGCCAGGAGGAGCTGATCTTCGTGGGCCCGACATCCAAAACCACAACGTGGCCGTCCGCAGGGAGACGGCCCGAAATGACGACGGACACCGCACGATGAGTTCGCTGAAGGAATTGCAGGACCTGATCCACGAGAAGTACGGCATCGAGGCGTCGGCGCTCGACCCCCACGTTTCGATGCGCGAGAAAGGCTTCGATTCGCTGGCGCTGGTCGAATTCGTGTTCGCCATCGAAGATCGTTTCTCGATCGAAATGCCCGACGACGACCCGGACATCGACACCCTGGCCGAACTCGCGGCCGTGGTTGACAGGGTCAGGGCGACTCAGACCATCACGTGAACCCGGTTGCGGTCACCGGCCTGGGCCTCGTGGCCCCCCATGGGGACGATCACGCCAGCGTGTTCGAGGCCTTGCTGCGCGGCCGTTCGGCGCTCGAGCCGGTCTTCCCCGAATTGCCCAAGGCGGCGGTCGCGGCGCGCGCGGCCTTCGATGAATCGCGCTGGTTCACCAAGCTGCAGCTCGCCGGTGTCGACCGCGTGAGCCAACTCGCCGTGGCGGCGGCAGACCTCGCGATGCGGGACGCCGGCGCGCTCGGTGAGCTCGATCCCGAGCGCATCGGCGTCTTCTCGGGCTGCGGCATGGGCGGCGCGGCGGCGCTCGAGGCGGCCTATCGCGGCGGCGGACGGGTGCCGCCGTTGACCATCCCGGCCTTCATGCCGAACGCACCGGCCTCGCAGGTGGCGATGCGCCAGGGCGTGCATGGGCCGGTGCTGACCTATTCGGTGGCCTGCGCCTCTTCGTCGGTGGCCATTGCCGAGGCGGCCAAGGCGGTGCAGCGCGGCGATGTCGACCTGGCGATCGCCGGCGGCAGCGAGGCGCTGATCGTGCCGGGCGTGGTGCTCGCCTGGCAGGCGATGCAGACCCTGGCCAGCGTCAAGCCCGGCGAGGAGGCCACCGCGATCCGGCCTTTCGCGAGCGATCGCAGCGGCTTCGCGCTCGGCGAGGGGGCTGCCTTCCTGGTGCTCGAATCAGCCGAGCGCGCACGCCGCCGCGGCGCCCGGGCCTATGCCGAACTGGCCGGCTGGGGCCTCAGCTGCGATGCCACCCACCTGACCAAGCCGGACGCGCCGGGCCAGGCGCGCGCACTGCGCCAGGCGCTGCGCCAAGCCGGCCTGCAGCCGCGCGACATCGGCTACTGCAATGCGCACGGCACGGCCACGCGCATCGGCGACGCGGTCGAGGGCGATGCGCTGGCCGCTGTCTGGGGCGAGGACCTCGACCGCCTGCGCGTGAGCTCGACCAAGGCGCTGCATGGACACCTCCTCGGCGCCGCGGGCGCGCTCGAGGCCGTGGTCACGGTGCTGGCACTGCATCTTCGCGCGCTGCCGCCGAATATGCATTGCGCCACGGCCGACCCGGCCTGCGGCCTGAATCTGGTGGCGCCTGGTGAGATCGATGCGCCGGATCTGCGTGCCGCGATCAGCAACTCATTCGCTTTCGGTGGCACCAATTCGGTGCTGCTTTTCAGCCGGCTCTGAGGCCAGGCTTCCTTTCACGACGGATGGGATTCCGCATGAACAGACGTTTCGCTACGCTGGCCGCATTGGCCGTTCCGCAGCTGCTCTCGGCCTGCGCGAGCGTCGGCGGCGGCCCGACGGTCAAGACCGACGTCGATCCTGGCGCCGACTTCTCGCGCGTGCGCAGCTACAGCTGGGTGACCCGGCCCGACGGCGGCACGCCGCTGATGCAGCAGCGCATCGTCGACGGCATCGATGCGCGGCTGCAGGCCAAGGGCTGGAAGCTGGCGCCCAACGGCGACATCCGTGTGTCGGCGCACGTCAGCGCGTCGGAAAAGGAAAGCCTCGACAACTACTACACGCGCGTCGGCTACATGGGCTGGGGCGGCTTCGGCCCGCCGGCACCCAACAGCCCGATGCCGGTCGAGACCTTCGAGGTCGGCACGCTGGTGATCGACATGATCAATGCGCAGACCAAGCGCTCGGCCTGGCGCGGCACCGCGAGCGGCACCGTGCAGGACGACCCGGCGAAGATGAAGGCGCTGCTTCAGACAGCGCTCGACAAGATGTTCGCCGGCTTTCCCCCCGGCCACGCACCGAAGTAAGCGGCGCAGTTCGTCAATGGTTATCTCTGGGAATGCCGAAGGTCGCGTGGATCTTCTGGTACTTGACCGCAGGCTTTAGCACCATGCCCTCCGACAACTCGTCGACGATGCCGCGCTGGATCTCCTGCCAGGGCGTCTGGCTCGGCGGGTAAGGGTAGCCGCCCGCGGCGGCCAGTTCGGCGCGCCGCTTGTCGAGTTCCTCGTCCGACACCAGCATGTTGGCGGTGCGCTTCTTCAAGTCGATGCGCACGCGGTCGCCGGTGCGCACCAGCGCCAGTCCGCCGCCGGTCGCCGCCTCGGGCGAGGCGTTGAGGATCGAGGGCGAGCCCGAGGTGCCGGACTGCCGGCCGTCGCCGATGCRAGGCAGGGCCGTGATGCCCTTCTTGATCAAGTAGGACGGCGCGCGCATGTTGACCACCTCTGCCGCGCCCGGATAGCCGACCGGGCCCACGCCGCGCATGAAGAGCACGCTGTGGGGGCCGATCTTCATCTTCGGGTCGTCGATGCGGTGGTGGTAGTCCTCGGGTCCGTCGAAGACGATGGCCGTGCCTTCGAAGGCCATCGGATCCTTCGGGTCCTCGAGGTAGCGGCTATGGAACTCGGGCGTGATCACGCTGGTCTTCATGATCGCCGAGTCGAACAGGTTGCCCTTGAGGTTCAGGAAACCGGCGTCCTTCTTCATCGGCTTGGCGTAGGGCCAGATCACCTTGCGGTCGCTGGTGAACCTGCCTTCGCAGTTCTCGATCAGGGTCTTGCCGTTGGCCGTGAGGGCCGGCTTGATCTTGCCCTTGGCGATCAGTTCGGCCACCACCGCGGGCACGCCGCCGGCGCGGTAGAAGTCCTCGCCGAGGTATTCGCCGGCCGGCTGCAGGTTGACGATCAGCGGGATCTTGTAGCCGTGCTTCTCCCAGTCGTCGGGCGTGAGTTCGACGCCGATGTGGCGCGCGATCGCGATCAGGTGCACGGGCGCGTTGGTCGAGCCGCCGAGCGCGGAGTTGACCACGATCGCGTTCTCGAAGGCCTCGCGGGTCAGGATGTCCGAAGGCTTCAAGTCCTCGCGCACCATCTCGACGATGCGCTTGCCGGTCAGGTAGGCCATCTCCTGGCGGTCGCGGTAGGGCGCGGGAATCGCGGCGCTGCCGGGCAGCATCATGCCGAGCGCCTCGGCCAGCGAATTCATCGTCGACGCGGTGCCCATGGTGTTGCAGTGGCCGGTCGACGGTGCCGACGATGCCACCAGTTTCAGGAACTGCTGGTAGTCGATCTCGCCGGCCGCCATCATCTCGCGCGCCCGCCAGACGATGGTGCCCGAGCCGGTGCGCTCGCCTTGGAACCAGCCGTTGAGCATCGGCCCCGAGTTGAGCGCGATCGCCGGGATGTCGACCGTGGCGGCCGCCATCAGCTGGGCCGGCGTGGTCTTGTCGCAGCCCGTGGTCAGCACCACGCCGTCGATCGGGTAGCCGTAGAGCACCTCGACCAGCGAGAGGTACTGCAGGTTGCGGTCGAGCGCCGCCGTCGGCCGCTTGCAGGTTTCCTGGATCGGATGGATCGGGAATTCGAAGGCGATGCCGCCGGCGTCGCGGATGCCTTCGCGCACCCGCYCGGCCAGCACCAGATGGTGGCGGTTGCAGGGCGCGATGTCGGAGCCGGTCTGGGCGATGCCGATGATCGGCCGGCCCGACTGCAGCTCGTCGAAGCCGAGGCCGAAGTTCATGGTGCGCTCGAGGTAGAGCGCGGTCATGTCGGCGTTGGCCGGGTTGTCGAACCAGGCCTGCGAGCGCAGCGCGAGCGGGCGCTGCTTGTTGGCGGTGGACTTGGCTTTTTTCTTTGCGGGGGTTTTCATCAGGACATTCCCTTCAAGGTCTGGTCTGCATTCGGCAGCGCCGCGCAGTCGTCGATGTACTGCCGGACGATTTCGGCAAAATTCTCGTGCGGCAGCAGGCCCAGGCGCGCCGCCCGCGCGGCCATCGCGCCACCCGGCCAGTTGGCCACGATGCCGGCGATGCGCTCGTCGCGCTCGAAACGCACCAGGGCGCGCACCTTCGGGCCGGCCACCGCTTCGAGGGCGTCGAGCATATCGGCCACGCGCACGTTGAGCGCCGGCAGGTTGAGCGCCGTGCGGCCGTAGAAGGCCTCGCGCGTGGCCTCGAAGACCGCGATCAGTCCGTCGACGGTGCGCGACGGAGACGACACCGGGTGCGACACCTCGGGCGAGACCGGGCAAATCGATTCGACGCCGGCCAGTGGCTCGCGGATGATGCCGCTGAAGAAGGAGGAGGCGGCGCCGTTGGGGCGTCCCGGCCGCACGGTGACGGTCATGAGCCGGGCCGCGCGGCCGTCGACGTAGCCTTTGCGCGTGTAGTCGGCCATGAGGTGCTCGCAGATCAGCTTTTGCGTGCCGTAGGAGGTCTGCGGCGCCGGCAGCGTGTCGTCGGCCACGAGCTTGGGCAGGGGCACCGCCGGGTCGGGCCCGAACACCGCCACCGAACTCGAGAACACCAGCCGCGCGACCTTGCCGCCGCCGTTGACGTGGGCACGCAGCGCATCGAGCAGCGCCCGCGTGCTGTCGAGGTTGGAGCGCAGGCCGAGGTCGAAGTCGAGCTCGCATTCGCCCGAAACGGCCGAGGCCAGGTGGAAGATGCCGTCGAAGGGCTCCTCGCGCAGCGCGTCGGTCTGCGCCAGCAGCGGGTCGGTGCGGGCCTCGACCCGCACGTCGGCCAGCAGGTCGGCCGGGGGCGGCGCGATGTCGGTCAGCACCATGCGCTCGATGGGCTGGCCGGCCAGCGTGCCGCGAGCGAGCAGGGTGCGGGCGAGGCGGGCGCCGACGAAGCCCCCGCCGCCGGTGATCATGAGTTTCATTGCAGTCTCCTTCAGTGTTTGGGCTTGCGGATGGGTGGGGCGGCCCCGGCGCGAGCGACCCGCGCGGCGGCCTGGCGACGCCGGCCGTCGATGATGCCGCCTTCGACCAGCCGCTGCTCGCCGCGGATAAGGTGTTCGTTGGCGTGCAGCCGGGCGGCCACCGGGTCGTGGGCCGCGATGGCTTCGAAGATGGCGCGGTGCTCGTGCTGCACCGCGGACATGAAGTCGGCCCGCCGGGCCTCGTTGCCGCGCGTGATGCGCATGCCTTCGCGCAGGTACTGCTCGAGGAAGCCGAGCAGCAGGCGGAACTGAGGGTTGCCGGTCGACTCGCCGATCACGCGGTGGAAGGCCAGGTCTTCGGCGACCCCGTCGCGGCCCTCGGCCACCGCGGTGTCGATGGCCTCGAGGGCGCGCCGCAGCGCCGCAATCTGGCTGCGCGTGGCGCGCTCGGYGGCCAGCGCGGCGATCTCGCCTTCGAGCACCCGCCGCACTTCGACCACGTGGACCACCGCCTGCACCGAGGTCAGCACGGCCGGGTCGAAGGCCAGTGGCTGGTTGAGCGGCGGCGGCGCGACGAAGACGCCGGAACCCTGGCGCGACTGCACCAGGGCCCTCGACTTGAGTTGGTGCACCGCCTCTCGCACCACGGTGCGCGAGACGCCGTGTGCCGTGGCCAGCTGCTGCTCGGTAGGCAGCCGGTCGCCGGCCTGCAGCGCGCCACTTTCGATCTGCGCGGCCAGCAGCGCGGCCAACCGGTCCGACAGCCGGTCGACGACCAGCGGCTGGGGTTGGGAGGGGGCGGAATCCCGCACGGCGAGAGAGTGGAAAAGGACGGTTATCAGGTCATCATACAAATTATTCGCGGGTTAATGCCTAACGGTTTGCCCTGATGCGCCGCCGGGTTCCGATGCCAATACTCCGCGCTTGCGGCATGGAGCCTCCATGGCCCGACGTCGATTGGCGACCTTTCAGGACCCCAGTGCATGGCCAGTGTCACGATCAAGTCAGTCAAGAAGAACTTCGGCGAAGTCGCCATCCTGCATGGGGTGGACATCGACATCCGTGACGGCTCGTTCACGGTGCTGGTGGGGCCCTCGGGCTGCGGCAAGTCGACCCTGCTGCGCATGATCGCCGGCCTCGAGGAGATCAACGGCGGCGAGATCCGCATCGGCGAGAAGCGGGTCAACGACCTGCCGCCGAAAGAGCGCGACATCGCGATGGTGTTCCAGAACTACGCGCTCTATCCGCACATGACGGTGCGCGAGAACATGGCTTTCGCGCTGGCGCTGGCAAAGATGGACAAACCGACGATCGAGTCCAAGGTCCAGCGCGCGGCCGAAATCCTGGCGCTGGCGCCGCTGCTCGACCGCTATCCGCGCCAGCTCTCGGGCGGCCAGCGGCAGCGGGTCGCGATGGGGCGCGCCATCGTGCGCGATCCGCAGGTGTTTCTGTTTGACGAGCCGCTGTCGAACCTCGACGCCAAGCTTCGGGTGGCGATGCGCAGCGAGATCAAGGAACTGCACCAGCGCCTGAAGACGACCTCGATCTACGTCACGCACGACCAGATCGAGGCCATGACCATGGGCGACAAGATCGTCGTGATGCGCGACGGCCGCATCGAGCAGACTGGCAGCCCGCTCGAGCTCTACGACCATCCGGCCAACCAGTTTGTGGCCGGCTTCATCGGCTCGCCGGCGATGAACTTCCTGCCCGGCACCCTGCGCCGCAGCGGCGGCACGGCTCGGGTCGAGCTGGCCGACGGCACCCAACTCGACGCCCCGATCGCGGCCGGCGGCACCGATGGCCAGCGGGTGGTCTACGGCACCCGGCCCGAGCATCTGAGCCTGGCCGACCAGGGCGGCATCGCCGCCCTGGTGGCGGTGATGGAGCCGACCGGCATGGACACCTTCGTCGCCTGCCGTCACGAAGGGGTCGACCTCTCGGCGGTGTTCCGCGAGCGCCACGACTTCGCGCCGGGCACCACGATCCACCTGCAACCCGATCTTCAGCGCGCGCATCTCTTCGACGCCGGCACCGGCCAACGGCTGGTGGCCTGACGTCCTTCGTTCCGGCCGTTCAACAACAGGAGACATGAATGAGTGATTTCAATCGCCGCAAGATTCTGAAAAGCTCGGCTGGCCTCGCGGCCGCCGCCTCGCTGGGAGTCGGCACCGCGATCTTCACGCCACTCGCGAATGCGCAGACGCTGACCTTCAAGCCCGAGAAGGGCGCCAAGCTGCGCGTGCTGCGCTGGAGCCGCTTCGTGCAGGGCGACATCGATGCCTACATGGCCAATGTCAAACGATTCAGCGAAGCCACCGGCATCGAGGTGCGGGTCGACAACGAGGGCTGGGAGGACGTGCGGCCCAAGGCGGCGGTGGCGGCCAACACCGGTGCCGGCCCCGACATCATCCTGTCGACCAACGACGATGCCAACCTGTATCCGGACAAGCTGCTCGACGTCACCGACCTGGCGGAGTACCTGGGCAAGAAGTACGGCGGCTGGTATCCGGCAGGCGAACTCTTCATGCGGCCCGACGGCAAGAAGTGGATCGGGCTGCCGCTGGGCGCCTCGGGCTCGCTGATCGTGTACCGAGAGAGCATGGTCAAGGCGGCCGGCTTCGACACCTTCCCGAAGAACAACGAGGACTTCCTCAAGCTCTACAAGGCGCTGAAGGACAAGGGCACGCCCGGCGGCATGGCGCTCGGCAACGCGACCGGCGACAGCACCTGGACCAATTGGCTGATCTGGTCCTTCGGCGGCAAGTTGGTCGACAAGAACAACAAGGTCGTGATCGACAGCCCCGAGACCCTGAAGGCGCTCGAGTACGCCAAGGAGCTCTATGCCAACTTCATCCCAGGCACGCTGTCGTGGCTCGATCCGAACAACAACAAGGCCTTCCTCGACGGCCAGATCAGCATCACCAACAACGGCATCTCGATCTATTACGCGGCCAAGAATTCGCCCGATCCCAAGGTCAAGGAGATGGCGGTGGACATCAACCACGCGGTGTTCCCGGTCGGTCCGGTGGGGGTGCCGACCGAGTCGCATCTGTTCTTCAACCAGATGGTCATGAAGTACACCAAGTACCCGCAGGCCTCCAAGGAGTTCCTGCGCTTCATGATGGAGCGGCCGCAGTTCGACGACTGGCTCCAGGGCTGCGGCGGCTATGTGGCGCAGCCGCTGCGGGCCTACGAGGCCAATCCGATCTGGACTTCCGACCCGAAGAACACGCCCTACCGCGACTCGGTCAAGAACCTGCGCCCGGCGGGCTACGACGGCAAGCTCGGCTATGCCTCGGCCGGCGTGGCGGCCGACTTCATCATCCCGAACATGGTGGCGGAAGCGGCCAGCGGGTCGAAGTCGCCGAAGGAAGCCGCCGAGCGCGCGCAGAAGCGCGCCGAGCGCTACTACAAGGTCTGACCGCTGCCCATGACCACGCGACTGGCCAGGCTGCAGAACAGCCGCAACGCCCTCGGTTTCATGTTCATGTTGCCGGCGGCGGTGCTGCTGCTGCTGTTCCTGACCTATCCGCTGGGGCTCGGTACCTGGCTCGGCTTCACCGATGCCAAGGTTGGGCGGCCGGGTGTGTGGATCGGCCTCGAGAACTACATCTTTCTCTGGGGTGACGCGGTCACGCGGCTGGCGCTCTTTAATACGCTCTTCTACACGGTTGTGGCGAGCGTCTTCAAGTTTCTGCTTGGGTTGTGGCTGGCGGTGCTGCTCAACAAGAACATCCGCTTCAAGACCTTCTTCCGCGCGGTGATCCTCCTGCCCTACATCGTGCCGACCGCGCTGTCGGCGATCGCCTTCTGGTGGATCTACGACTCGCAGTTCTCGATCATCAGCTGGGCGCTGGTCAAGATGGGGCTGATCGACCACTACATCGACTTCCTCGGCGACCCGTGGAATGCGCGCATGGCCGTGATCGCAGCCAACGTGTGGCGCGGCGTGCCCTTCGTGGCGATCACGCTGCTGGCCGGCCTGCAGACCATCTCGCCCTCGTACTACGAGGCTTCGGCGATCGACGGCGCGACGCCGTGGCAGCAGTTTCGCCACGTGACGCTGCCGCTGCTGACCCCGATCATCGCGGTGGTGATGACTTTCTCGGTGCTGTTCACCTTCACCGACTTCCAGCTAATCTACGTGATTACGCGCGGCGGGCCGCTCAATGCGACGCACCTGATGGCCACGCTGTCGTTCCAGCGCGCGATCTCGGGCGGGGCGCTCGGCGAGGGCGCGGCGATCGCGATCGCGATGGTGCCTTTCCTGCTGGCCTGCATCATGTTCAGCTACTTCGGACTTCAACGCAGAGCCTGGCAAAAATGAGCAAATCCGGCCAGATCGACGTCGTCGGCATGAGCTACCTCGACACCGTGCCGCGCAAGGCGGTCACGGTGTACCTGCCGCTCGTGGTGTTCCTGATCGTCCTGCTGTTCCCGTTCTACTGGATGGCGATCACCTCGGTGAAGCCCGAGGCTGAACTGCTGTCGCGCGAGGGCAATCCGTTCTGGGTCATCGCACCGACGCTCGCGCATTTCCACAAGCTGCTGTTCGACACTGCCTACCCGCAATGGCTCTGGAACACGGTGCTGGTGTCGGTGGTGTCCACCTTCGGCTCGTTGGTGATTTCGGTGCTGGCCGCCTATGCCATCGAACGGCTGCGCTTCAAGGGCTCGCGCCAGACCGGGCTGGCGATCTTCCTGGCCTACCTGGTGCCGCCGTCGATCCTGTTCATTCCGCTCGCCAACGTGGTCTTCAACCTCGGGCTGTTCGACACCCGCTGGGCCCTGGTGCTGACCTATCCGACCTTCCTGATCCCGTTCTGCACCTGGCTGCTGATGGGCTACTTCCGCTCGATCCCGGCCGAGCTCGAGGAGTGCGCGCTGATCGACGGTGCCAGCCGCTGGCAGATCCTGGTCAAGATCGTGCTGCCGCTGGCGGTGCCGGGCTTGATCTCGGCCGGCATCTTCGCCTTCACGCTGTCGTGGAACGAGTTCATCTACGCGCTGACCTTCGTCTCTTCGTCGGAAATCAAGACGCTGCCGGTCGGCGTGGTGACCGAGCTGGTGCAGGGCGACGTCTACCAGTGGGGGCCGCTGATGGCGGGGGCGCTGCTGGGATCGCTGCCGGTGGCCTTCATCTATTCCTTCTTCGTCGAGTACTACGTCTCGGGGCTGACCGGGTCGGTCAAGGAGTGAGACCGGCCGCGGCGCGCAGCCGCGGCATCCTCGCCTGTGCCACAGTCATGGCCTTGGGCGTCGCCCGATCGAGGAATATCCAGACCATGCCCCAGACCCCACCCCTTCCGGCCCAGGGCCTGCGCCCCACGCAGGAGCAGATGCTGCGCCACCTGCGCCGCTCCAACGCGGTGGCCCAGCGCGCCGTTGCGCTCGGCCATCACCCCTTCGGCGCCGTGCTGGTCGGTCCCGACCAGGAGACCGTGCTGCTGGAGCAATGCAACATCGACACCGTGAACCACGCGGAGTCGACGCTGGCGCGCGTGGCCGCGACCAATTTCACGCCCGAGTTCCTGTGGCGCTGCACGCTTTACACGGCGGTCGAGCCCTGCTGCATGTGCGCCGGCACCGCCTACTGGGCCAACATCGGCCGCGTGGTGTTCGGCATGACCGAGGCGCAACTGCTCGCCGAGACCGGCAGCCATGCGGAGAACCCGACAATGAGCGTGTCGTCGCGCTACGTCTTCGATCATTGCCAGAAGCCGGTCGAGCTGATCGGTCCGGTGGCCGAGATCGCCCAGGAGACGATCGCGATGCAGCGCGCCTTCTGGGCCGCGCGCTGAGCGGCTTGCGGCTCGCCCCGGCGCGGAACATCACGGGCGTTGCGTGATCAAACACCATGCCGCCGGGCGCGCTGGTGCGCGCTCTCCGGCGGCAGGAGGTGTGTCATGAAGCAACTGAAACATTGGCAGGATGTGGTCAATGCCCTGCTGGGCGTCTGGGTCGTTCTTTCGCCATGGGCTCTGGGCTTCCAGGACACGAGAACCGCCATGGTGAACGCCGTCGTCGTGGGCGTGGCACTGGTTGCGGCCGCTCTCGGCGCGATGCTCGTGCCGCGCGCCTGGGAAGAGTGGACCGAGTGCGCATTGGGCGCCTGGCTGGCGATCTCTCCCTGGGTGCTGGGCTTCGGCGCGCTGCGTGATCCAATGCTCGCCGCGGTGTTCAGCGGCCTGGTGATCGTGGTGCTGGCGCTCTGGACGCTGTGGACCGACAAGGACTACAGCAGCTGGCGGCACGGCGCGGCGCATTGAGCAAGACGCCGGGCCGCGCCCCGAGGCTCAGGCCGGCGCCAGGCCGCCCCAAGGCGGCCTGCGGCCCCCTCGGGGGGCAGCGACCACACGAAGTGAGGGAGTGTGGGGGATCTGTCAGACCGCCTTCGGCCGGTCGCCGCGCGCGTCGCGGCCCGGCCGCAGCTGACTGACGAGCGCCACCAGGCCATCGGCCATGCGCCGGTAGCCTTCGCCGCTGCCCATCAGGAAACGGGCGTCGAAGAGGGTCGACAGCATCTCCATGTGGTCGACCGTCCTGTCGACATGCCGGACCTTCGGGCCCAGGTTCTCCAGCGCCGCGCGGTAGGCCTGGAGCACGTCGTTCAGCGCCGCCTCGCCGGCCGTGTCCGGCGCCGCGAGGCTGCCGTCGCGTAGCCGTTCGACCAGCACCGCCTCGGGGCTCAGGACCACGTCCCACGGGTCCCCGCTGGCGGCGTAGAGCCGTGATACGGCCTGGCCGCATTGCCGGGCCAGGGCCACGCCGGCCGACATCTCGTCGGCTTCGTCCCAGCCGTCAAGCGCCAGCCGCAGCGCCAGGCCGTGCAAGGCGTAGTAGGGCCTGAAGCCGTCGTCCCCCGGCACCCCCTCCGCCTGCCTGTAGGCCTGCAGGCCGGCGCCGACCGCCTCGGCCATCGCATCCCGCCACTGGGCCCGCTGGTTTGCGCTGGCGTCGAGGCGCAGCAGCCGCTGCGCGAACACCACGGCCCGGCGCTTGTGGGCGCTGGCCAGCAGGGCGAAGCGGTCGGCGTTGAGGATCGCCGCCGGGCCGGATTCGGAGAGGCCCGCGCTCGACACCAGCTTGTCCAGCGACAGCAGCCGTTCGATGCCGTGTTCGATCAGCGACAGGCCCTCAGGGTCGGGCCGCGGGCCGCGCGCCTTGCCGCCTTGCTGATCGGCGTGCATGCGGTAGGTGTCCTGTTCGGCGCGGGCGGCGCCGAGTTCGATCTCGACCGCGGCCAGCTGCTCGATGTCCCGGATCGGCACCCGGCCCTGCAGGTCGACCGACTGGATCGCGAACAGCAGCGCCTGGTGCGCCTGCTCGAGGCAGCCGAGGTCGCGCCAGGTGGTGCCGAGCGCCGACTGGAGCGCCGGCAAGCGCAGCCAGGCCGGCGGGCAGCGCTTGTCGAGGGCCTCCTCGATGGCCCGGATGCGGGCCTGCCGGTCGCTCTCTAGCGCGCGGTCGGGCCGGCGCGAGGCCTCCACCCGCGCCCGGGCCAGCTCGTCGAGCATCTCGTCGAGCGAGACGAAGGCGCTGCCGCCCTTCGACGCGCCGGCCATGCCGTCGGCGTCGGTCTCGGCCAGCCAGAGCGGGTCGCCGTAGGCCTGGAAGGCACCCCAGGTCACATTGTCGGGCCGGGCGGTCCAGAGCGCCTGCCGGGCCTCGAAGACCGCGGTGCCGAAAGGCCGCCGGTTCTGCAGCAGCGACTGATAGAAGACCTCGCCGAACTGCTGCGCCAGCTTGTCGTCGACCGCCCAGCCGGCCACCACCACGCAGCGCACGCCGATGTCCATCAGTTCGCGCGCCACGCTCGCCGCGAGCTTGTTGCCTTCGCGCACCGTGGGGCCGGGCGCCGCCCCGGCGTCGATCTGCCCCAGGTGGCAGCAGTTGAGGAACACCAGCTCCGGCACCGATTCCATCGCCGCGATCTCGGCCGCCGTGATCAGCAGGCCGCCCGAAAGCACCACGCCGCTGCGCCGCAGGCCATCGGCGTGCAGCTGGTCGAAGACGCCGTGCGCCGAGACGTGCAGGATCCGGTAGGGCTTGCGGTAGAGCTTGGCCAGCACGTCGGAGGCCAGGTTGTGGTCGCCGATCGCGCGGCTGACGTTGTAGCCCATGTTGGCGAACAGAGCGGCGATCGCGGTCGCCTCGACCTCGGCGCCGGCCAGGGTGTCCGGGTCCTTGCGTTCCGGATTGGCGGGGTCGGGGAAGGCGGCGCTGAAGCCCTGCACCGAGGGGTTGCCGACCACGTAGGCATTGCGGGCCAGGCTCTGCCGCACGTCGCGCCGGAAGGAGGTCGATGAGAGCTGCCGCACCACTGGCGTACACAGCGCCAGCGGCAGCAGCGGGCCGTCGCCCTGCGCCTCGGGCGTGAACAGCGGGTCGGTCAGCATCAGCTCCCACGGCAGGTTGGCGGTGGCGCCGTCGACCACCAGCACGATGCGCTGCAACTGCCGCGCGGCGTCCTTGAAGTCCGGCGGCACGATCAGCTGGAACAGCATGCGGCCGAAGTCGGAGTTCCAGTTCGTCTGGCTGATCTGCTGGCGCACCAGGGTCTCGATCAGGCTCGGCTGGCGCTGCTGGACCACGGTCTCGGCGCGCGCGCGCTGGCCGACATACAGGAAGCGCAGGCGATTCGCGAGCCGGGGCGCGCCTTCGGGCCGGGCGCTGCCGGCCGGGTCGTCGGCGTCGGTCACCATCAGCCGCGGCCAGTAGCTGGCGCCGCGGGTGTCGAACAGGCGTTGGCGCAGGCCGATGCCCTGCATCAGCTCGCCGCTGCAGGCGAGCAGCTGGTCCTTGGCGGCCGCCATGTCGGCCAGCCGCGGCGTCAGTTGCCGCAGCTCATAGACCGCGGTGATCGCGGTGTCGAGGTAGAGCTCGACGATGTCGAGCTGCGACACCCGCACCGAGAGCCCGGTGGTGCGCTTGAACTTCTCGTTGGCCTCGACCACGCCGCGCACCAGTGCCTCGATCGAGGCCGCGATCGTGAGATTGGCCGACGAGTTGTAGCCCAGCAGCAGCGTGGCCAGCGGCACCTCGCGGTTCTCGCGGCCCATCACGTCGACCACCTGCAGCAGGTAGCGCAGCACGCCGGCGCGCACCGCGAGGATCAGCGAATCCTGGCTCAGGCTGCCCTCATAGCGGCCGAGGCCGGTGACCACCGCGCCGGTCAGCACGCCGCGCCGGCGGTCGAGCGCGCTGGGTGCGCGCAGTACCACGGCCGCCGTGCCCAGCGGCCCGGCGTAGAGGTCGAGCGCCTTGCGCTGGGCAAGCTGGCCGTCCATCAGTTCGGTGTCGATCAGTGCCTCGGTGCCGGCCATCGAGTCGTTCTCGTAGTGGCCGACCAGAATCGGACAGGCCAGGAAGCGCAGGTCCATGGCCTTCATGCGCACCTCGAGCCCGAGCCGGCCGCGCGGCGCCATGCGGCTGCCCGGGGTGCCGCCCATCACCGTCGCCGCCAGGTTGATGTCGTCGATCGCGTTCGGCGGACCGGGGTCGTAGCTGCGTGGCCGCTCGGGCGCTGCCGCGCGGGCGGCGGGCGGATGGCGATCGAGCCGGGCGGTGCTGCCGCTGACCAGCAGTTCGCCCAGGGCGCTGAAGCTGCCGGCGGTCGACAGCAGGTCGCCGTGCACCGCCGGCAGGTAGTAGAAGCTGCCGATGTTGCCGATGCGGCCCGAGTCCCAGGTCACGGTGCCGTCGCCGCGCGCAGTCGACACCATGCGCAGGCGCTTGCTGCTGCCGCGCGCTTCCAGGCGCAGGCCGCAGGGCGTGCTGGGGGCGATCCCGAAGACGTAGATGGCCTTCGCCTGGTAGTCGGCGGGCAGGCTCGGCACCGGCCCGGCCCTGGCATCCTCGGTCCACAGCCAGCCGGCCGAGGCCAGCGTGCCGGCGTCGGGCTGGCCGCAGCGCTGGTCGCCGAACCAGAGGTCGGTGTTCAGGGCCTTGAGCGTCCTCCAGGTCTCGGCGTCCCAGTAGGCATGGGCGTCGCCGCCCTCAGGCTGGCCCTGGAAGGTGTCGACGAAGCCCGGTGCCGGCAGCAGCTGCAGCGCGCCGCGGAAGCCGGCCACGATGTCCAGCACGTCCTGCAGGTCGTGGCGCAGGTCGAGCCGTGCCAGCGCCCGCAGCGCATTGCCCTTGCCGAGCAGGTTCTCGACCATCGAATGCGAGCCCTGGTGCGGCGTGCCGGCCATCACGAGCCGGGCGCCATCGCGCTGCATCAGCGCGTCCATGACGTCGCGGCGGCGATGGATGCAGGCCCGGACCACCAGGCCGCCCATGCTGTGCGCGAGCAGGCGCACCGGCTGCGCGGTCTGCTTCAGCAGCAGCTCGAGGAAGGTCCCGAGCCGTTCGCCCAGCACGTCCAGCGGCTGGCGCCAGTCGTAAGGAAAGGGCAGCACCCGGTGGCTGTCCGCGAGCTGCTCGCAAACGTCGCCGTAGGTCTTGCCGAACAGTTCGCCGGCCGTGACTCGCTCGGCGTCGAAGGCGATGCTCCGGAGCCCGCCGGCGGCCAGCGAGACCGGATCGAGCCAGACCCGCTTGCCGTCGGCGTCGAGGCAGGTGCCCATGACGCCCGGCAGCACCACCACCACCGGCCGGTCGGCGCCGGCGACGCCGCGCGCCTTGCCGATGCCGGCCGCATCGAGGGTGGTGAAGCCGGCCGGGAAGGCGCGGAAGGCGTCGAGCGCGTTGGGCTGCTCCTCGACCAGCCAGTCCCGCAGCGCGCTGCGGGTCTCCAGGTTGCTGAAGTAGTTGAAGTGCGAGACGTCCGCGGCGCGGTCGAACAGCACCCGGGCCTGGCTCTTTGCGGCCACGCCGGCCAGCATCGCGGCGGTGTCGACCACCAGGTCGTTGTCGGTGTTGTCGAACAGCAGGAAGTCGGTCAGCAGCACGCCCATGCGCATCAGCAGGTTGCCGCCCTGGATGTCGCCGGCGATCAGCGCCATGCGGATGCCGGGCTGGACCGCGCCGTCGCGCAGCAGGGCCACCATCGGCGAGTCGGGCAGCATCGCCTCGATGCCCGGCATCAGGTGCGGATTGGTGCGGTTCTTCGCGATCTCGATCACCACCCGCTTGAAGGCCGAATAAAGCGGATTGCCGAAGAAGTAGGGCACCCGGCCGATCAGCGTCAACAGGCCCGACAGGAAGACGTCGAAGTTGCCGCTCGCGAGCCGGGTGCCCTGCGCCGGCGCGGCCACCCGCACGTAGCGATCGATCACCAGCGCCTTGTCGCGCAACAGGGTGAACAGCGCGCGTAGCTGCTCGCGGTGCTCGGCGTGCGCGCGGTCGAGTTCCTTGCGCACCTCGGCCTCGCGGCCCTGGGCGTCGCCGACGCCGGGGAAGGCGAAGCTGTAGCTGTCGATGTGCTGGTCGATGTCCTGCAGGCACAGCAGGTCGCCGACCAGGCCGCCGCGCGAATGCGTCACCAGGCTGATGCGGGCGCCGCGCGGCAGGGCGRTGGCGAGTTGCAGCGCGTTCTCGATCGGGCTCTCCGACAGCGTGCGGTGCTCGAAGCCGTAGATGCCGCCCGGAAAGCGGCTCTCGAGCCGGGCCCAGAGCCCGCGGTCGCTGCGCTGCAGGTCGCCGAAGCTACCCAGCGTGCTGGAGCCGGTGCCGTGGATGAAGACCAGCGCCGGCCGCGGCGTACCGTCGGCACCGCTCATGCGGGCGGTGTCGTCGGCCAGCCCGCCTTCGAGCGCGCCGCCGCCGTCCWGCCAGCGGTAGAGATGCCCGACAGGGCGCGCGAGCCGCTCCTCGACAGCCCACATCAGGGCCTTGGTGCCGAGCCAGCTGACGCCCAGGCCGGCGATGTCCGCGGGCTTGCCCTTGCGTTGCATCAGCTCGGCCAGGCGGGCCTGGGCCGCATTGATCAGCGGGTCCCGGCCGACCGCGAGCGAGATCACGCGGCTGACCAGGCCGCCGGCGGCGCTGGTGAAGACGCCGCGCTGCATGACCGCGCCCTCGGCGTTCATGCGGTCGAAAAGGATCCGGCCATCGGTGGTCGCCAGGTCCGGCCGGTTGCGCAGCAATGCCGCCTGCAGCCCTGCGGGGCTGGTGATCAGGGTGCCGCCGTCGGCCAGCTCCAGCACCAGCACCTGGTCGGCTTCGGCTTCCAGGTCCGCGCTGACGCCCCCGGGCAGGCCGCGCGCGCCGCCGCCGAGTTCGATGCTGGCCTTGGCCTCCAGCAGTCCGGGCGGCAGGAACGCATCGGGCGTGCGGTCGGTGCCGAGTCCACGGCTCGCGGTCGACCGCAGCAGTGACGGGATCTCGGGCTGGTCGCTCCGGCGTCCAGTGATCTGCAGCACGATCGCATCGACCATGGCTTCCCCTCAGCTGAAGATCGCTCGCCCCCTGGATTCGCCGCTACCCTGGATCTGCGGCTTCTGCGGATAGCGGGTGGAAGGCAGGTCGTCCGCCAGGGCCTGGTGCCACCGCGCGTAGGTGGCGCCGGCCGGCAGCGTGCGCAGCGCCTTCAGGGCGTAGAAGGTGAAGGCACCGTTCGGGCGGTCCTGGAAGTTGGCGTCGTAGCTGAAATGGCCCTCGCCTTCCTCGCAGCCGGCCAGCAGCAGGTCGCCGACGTCGTCTTCCGGCTCCGAGGTGAAGGCGGTGGCGGCGCCGTGCTTGCCTTTCTTGGGTACCGCTGCACCTTGCGGGCCGGCGGTGGCCAGGCGTGGCTCTGGCATCCACACCCGCATCGGCATGAAGCGCGGCATTCGGCCGGCCTCCTTGTCGCTGTTGTCGGGCGGCGCCCGGTTCACGGTGCCCGAATGGCAGCTGTCGGAGATCAGCACCAGGTGCACGCCGTCGCGGCGGTTCTTGAAGATCGCGTGGATCTCGTCGTCGATCAGTGCGGCGCCCAACGCCCGGATGTCGTGCGGGCACAGCGCCTCGTCAAGCCCGTCGGCCTCCTCGCCGTCGGTGTCGAACTGGTAGGTGCCGTGGCCCGAGTAGGTGATCACCACCACATCGCCGGGCGCGGCCTGGTCGATCACGCGCCGGAAGCCTTCCACCATGCCGGCCTTGGTGGCCTGCTCGTCGAGCAGCTTGCTGACGCTGAAGCCGCGCTGCGCCAGTTCGGCGGCCCAGTCGTTGGCGTCGTTGACGCAACCGGCCAGATCCATGTCGGTGCCGGGGTAGTTGTTGATGCCGATGCACAGGGCGAGCTTCTTCATGCGTATCTCCGGTAGCCTTCGGGGATTGGACACGCCGCGCAGGCGCAAGTCGTCCGCCAAAGGAGGTATGGCGCATGACAGGGGCCGGGCCGGCCCGGACTGCGCCTATTCGCAGAGCCGGCGGATCTCGGGCGGGATCGGAACCGCGCGGATGCCGCCGCCCTCGCGCGTGGCGGCGAAGATGCGGACCTCGTCGCATTCGAGGATCAGGTCTTCGCCGCGTGTCACGCGGTACGTCTGCACGAAGCTCTTCTCGCGCCATTCGGGGATGGCGACTGCAATCTGCAGCTTGTCGCCGTAGCTCGCGCTCTTGACGAAGCGGGTGTGGGTGTCGACCAGCGGCGTGCCGATGACGCCGAGCGTTTTCGTGGTTTCTTCCCAGCGCGGCACGCCGCGCTCGGCGAAGAAGTGGCGCGAGGCGGCGTCGATCCAGCGGAAGAAGTTCGGGAACCAGACGATGCCGGCAGGGTCGCAGTCGCCGAATTCGACGCGGACTGAATAGATGACTTCAATACTCATATCAAGGATTTTGCAAAGGCGCGGCCGGCGCAGCCAGGCCCGTTGGTGAAACACCGCGGAACCGGCTTCGCCGGGCCGCTGGTGTTGCCCCCGGTAGGGGGTGCGCGCCCGGACACGAAGTGCCGGGCAACCTGGGGGCGAGCTCAATGTCAGCCCATTTTCGTTGGCAGCCACAAGGCGATGATCGGGAACGCGATCAGGATCACCAGCCGCAGGATGTCGGTCAGGATGAAGGGCAGCACGCCCTTGAAGATGGTGGTGAAGCTGACGTCCTTGACCACGCTCTTGATGACGAAGACGTTCATCCCCACCGGCGGATGGATCAGGCCGAGCTCGACCGTCATCACGATGATGACGCCGAACCAGATCGGGTCGAAGCCGAGGTGGACGATCACCGGGAAGATGATCGGCACCGTGAGGATGATCATCGCCATCGCGTCCATCAGGCAGCCCAGCACCAGGTACATCAGCATGATCAGCGCCAGCACGCCGTAGCGCCCGATGCCCAGGCTGGTGAGGAACTCGGTGAGCTTTTGCGGGCTCTGCGTGATGGTCAGGAAGTAGCCGAACAGCAGCGCGCCGATCAGCACCRTGAACACCGCCGCCGCAGTGCGCGTGGCCGACAGCAGCGCCTCGCGGATCTTCGGGCCGTCGAGCTTGCGGCGCAGCAGGCCGAGGATGAAGGCGCCGCTGGCGCCGACGCCGCCGGCCTCGGTGGGCGTGAAGAAGCCGCCGTAGAGTCCGCCGATCACGAAGACGAACAGCACCATCGGCGCCCAGACGTTCTTGAGGTCGGCCACGCGCTCCTTCCAGGTCTTGACCTCGCCGCCCGGCAGCCAGTCGGGCCGCGCCTTGACGATCAGCACGATGGTCAGGACGTACATCGTCATCGCCAGGATGCCCGGCACGATGCCTGCCATGAAGAGCTTGCCGATGTCCTGCTGCGTCAGGATGGCGTAGACCGCCAGCACGGTCGACGGCGGCAGGATCGCACCCAGCGTGCCGCCGGCCGCGATCACGCCGGTCGAGAAGGATTGCGGGTAGTTGAAGCGCCGCATCTCCGGATAGGCCACGGCCGAGAAGGTCGCGGCCGTTGCGACCGACGAGCCGCAGATGGCCGCGAAGCCGCCGCAGGCCAGCACGGTGGCCACCCCGAGGCCGCCGCGCAGGTGGCCGATCATCGAGTTGGCGGCCTTGAACAGCTCGCGGCTGACGCCCGAGACCGAGACCAGCGCGCCCATCAGCATGAACATCGGGATCACGCCGAAGGTGTAGTCGGTCACGGTGCGCATCGAGGTCTGGCCGACCAGCTTGAGCGCCGGGCCGGGGCCGACGATCCAGGCGTAGCCGGTGACGCCGACCAGGCCCATTGCCATGCCGACCGGCACGCGCAGGAGCATCAGTGCGAAGAGGACGACGAATCCAAGTACCGCCATCGCATCGGTGCTCATTCGTCGGCTTTCATTTCGGGTTTCTGGTCGTGAAGCAATTCAGGATGGAAGATCAATCGATAGGTGCGGATCGCGATCAGCACCACGGCCGAGACGTCGCCGAGCCAGGCCACCGCATAGAAGGGCCAGGTCGGGATGTTCATGTCGTAGGTCAGCACGTTGTCGACGTAGGTGCCGCGCACCTTGTCGAACAGCGTGGCGGTCTGCACCGCGACCACGAACAGCAGCACCAGCGTCGCGAAGACGTCGATCCAGCGCTTCATGCGCGGGCCGGCCGCGGTCCACACCAGGTCGACCGTGATGTGGCCGCCGCGGTAGCTGGTGGCCGCGATGCCCCAGAAGATCAGGATGCCGAGCAGCATCCGGCCGAAGTCGTACGAATCGGGGATCGAGGTGTTGAAGAACTTGCGCAGCACCACCGCGAGGAAGATGTTGAGCGCGACGATCCCGACGAACATGGCGGCCAGCCATTCGATCGAGTTGATCATCTTGTCCATCACGCCGACGCGCGGCTTCGTCACCTCGGTTCCGGTTGCCATCGGGTCCTCGCGAAGATCAGAGCGCCGACTTGTTCTTCGCCAGGCTGGCCTTGAGCGAATCCATCACCGCCTTCGGATCCTGGCCCACCTTCTTCACGCCCTCGGCCCATTGCGCCTCGCCGGGCACGGTGGCCTTGCGCCAGGCATCGAGCTGCTCGGGCGTCAGCTTGTAGATCTCGTGGCCGGCCTGGCCGGCGATCTTGGCGCGGCCCGCGAACTCGAAGTCGGCCCAGGGCGTGGCGACCTTCTCGGCCCATTCGCTGGTGCAGTGGTCGTCGATGACCTTCTTCTGGGCCGCCGACATGCTGTCGTACTTGCTCTGGTTCATGGCCCAGACGAAGGGCGTGACGTAGAGCGGAACGTCCATGTGGAAGCTCACCACCTTGTCGATGCCGAACAGCCCGATCGAGCCCCACGGGAAGGTGATGGCGTCGGCCACGCCGCGCTCCAGCATGTCGCGCGACTCGGGCGCCGAGGCCTGCACGTTGGTGCCGCCCAGCGAAGTGACCATCTGGCCGATGGTGCTGGTCGCCGGACGGATCTTCATGCCCTTGATGTCGGTCGGAAGCGTGATCTTCTTGCGCGCATGGAAAGTGCCCGGGTCGTGCACGAAGGCGAAGCAGAACTTCACGTCCTTCATTTCCTTGGCGGCGTAGGGGCGGTACCAGGCGTCGATGGCGGCCGAGCCGCCCTTGCCGTCGGCGAACAGGAAGGGCAGGGACGCACCGGCCATGATCGGGAAGCGGCCCGGCTGGTAGCCGGGGTTGACGTAGGCGAAGTCGGCGATGCCGTCGCGCGCCATGTCGTAGTGGTCGAAAGCCTTGCCGAGCTGCTCGGAGGGAAACAGCGTGGCCGTGATGCTGCCGTTCGACGCCTTCTTGATGTCGTCGGCCCAGGCCTGCAGCGAGGGGTTCAGCGGATGCTGCGCCGGCACCCAGCTCGACATCTTGAGATTGACCGGCTTGTCCTGTGCCACGGCGGGCACGGACGAGAGGGCCAGCAGGGCGGCGAGCGCGGCGAGGGTCTGGATGCGCGATGGCTTCATTGAATGTCTCCTTGCGTGGCGATGGCGAGAGGCCGTCGGAACCGGTTATGTTCTATAAGAATCGCCCGGACCCGGCTATTCGCGTTTACCTTGGGGCGGCTCAGTCCGCCTGGATGCTGCGGTCCTTGATGAGCTGGCTGAACACCACGGTCTCCTTGCGCGCCACGGACTTGAAGTCCTCGGCCGTCATCGGCGTCGTCTCGCCGCCGACCTCGCGGAAGCGATTGCGCACGGCCTCGTTGGCCAGCGCCTTGTTCACCGCGGCGTTGAGCCGCAGCCGCACCTCGGGCGGTGTGGCTGCCGGCGCGAACAGGCCGAACCAGGTGTCGTAGTCCATGTTCTTGTAGCCGCGCTCGGCCAGGGTGGGCACCTCGGGAAAGAGCGCTGAACGCTGCCCGCTCGCGACCGCCAGCATCTTCAACTTGCCGGCGCGCACGTTGGCGAACGAGATGCCCGGGTCGAAGAAGAAGTCGATCTGGCTCGCCAGCAGGTCTTGCAGCGCCGGCGCGGCACCGCGATAGGGCACGTGCACGGCATAGATCCCGGCGCTCTGCTTGAACAGTTCCCCGACCAGATGCGGCGTGCTGCCGGAGCCGGCCGAGCCGAAGGACAGCTTGCCCGGATTGGCCCTGGCGTAGCGAACGAAGGCGTCGACGTCGTTGGCGGCCAGTCCCGGCCGGGTCGTGAGGAAGAGCTGGATGCGACCGGTGGCGGCCACCGGCACCAGGTCCTTGTCGGCATCGAAGGGCATCTTGCCGAACAGGAAGGGATTGACCGACTCGATGCCCGTGCTAGTCAATGCCAGCGTGTAGCCGTCGGCCGGGGCCTTGGCCACCGCATCGGCGGCCACGTTGCCGTTGGCGCCGGCGCGGCTCTCGATCACCACCGGCTGGCCGAGCGTCTCCGACATCAGCGGCGCGACCGAGCGCGCCATGATGTCGGCTACGCCGCCGGGCGGAAAGCCGACCAGGATCTTCACCGGCTTGCTCGGCCAGGATTGCGCCAGCGCAGCGCCGGGTGCCGCGAGCGCGAGGGCAAGGAAGGCGCAGGCGGACAGGGTGCGTCGACGGAAGTGGTTTTCTTTTTCGTTCATGAGGCGTCTCCTCTTTCTTGATTTCAGGCCGGCGCCGGCAGCGCCGGCATCCGTGGGCTTTCAGCCGCGATGGCCCGCCGCCGACTGCCGCGGCCGCTTCATCCAGCGGATCGGCTGCGGCTTCACCGGCCGCGGCGGTGCGCCATGGCGCACCAGGGCGGCATCGAGCGCATTGCCGGCGTCGTCGGCCAGGGCGGCCTCGCGGGCGGCGGCGATCGCGGTGGCGCGCGCGGACGGCGAGCCATCGGGCAGCGGCGCCGTCGCCAGGTGGTCGATCACATGCAGAAGGTTGTTCTTGCCGCGCTCGTTGGTGCTGCCGTAGCCCTTGATGAGGCGGCCGCAGAGCGCGATCTCGTGGCCCAGCCGCCAGTCGCTGCCAGTGCCAGCGACCACGGCGTTGAGCCAGCGATCGATCAGCGCCTGCTCCTCGGCGAAGCGGCTGCCGCGCTTGCGCAGCCAGCGCAGCGAGGCCAGCAGGCGCAGTGCGGCCATGCCGGCCACCGAATGGCTGCCGACCTTGAGCGGCATCGCCCAGGGGGTGGCGCGGCGCCGGTCCCAGGCAATCACGCGATGCGCGAGCGCGGCCGGCAGCAGCGCTGCGAACTCGGGGGCGCCGGGCTTGAAGTGGTCATAGACCTTGAGGATGTCGTCGTCGCCGGCCTTCACCTCGCTTCGCACCCGCTGGGCCCGGCTGGCTCGGCTCTTGAGCTCGGCCACCCGCACGATGTCGTCGAAGGCCATCCACAGCGCGAGCCAGCGCGCCATCTCGCGCGTGGTCGCGAAGCCGTGGGCTGCCGCGGGGTCGGCCGCCCGTTCGGCCGCCAGCACCCGGGCCAGTCGCTCCACATAGTGCGCGGCGTAGCCGGGGTCCTGGTAGTCGAGCACGCRGGCATGGGCGAGCGCGAGCAGGTCGTGCACCGGCGTCGGAAACCGGGCGGCGACCGCGGGCGGCAGCGGCTTCGGCTGGGCGCGCTCGTCGGCGCTGGTGTCCAGCAGGCGGTTGACCATCGCGGCCTGCTCGCGCGGCGTGTTCACCGCATCGAAGGCCGCCGCGAAGCCGCGCAGGCTGGCAGCAGCCATCTTGCTGACTTTCTCGGGTGCGCGGGTGTCGCCGCCGCGCACCACGCGCTCGTACGCTGCGCGCGGAAACGGAAACAGTCCGCTGCCCGCGATCGCGCCAAGCATCACGGCGCTGACCACGGTGCCGGCCTCGCGCGCCGCCGCGMCCATGTCGAACATGTGGTGCTCGCGGCTGAAGACCTTGACCACCTCGAGCAGGCGCCCGCTATCGGCGCGGCCGTCGCCGGGCTGCATCCGTTCGGCGGTGGTCAGGGTGCGGGCCGACGAGCTGATGACGAGGGTGCGCTCCCGCGCGCTCATGCCGTTGCCGATCTGGCGCGTGGTCTCGAGCAGCTCGGACGAGACGATGGCGTCGAGCGCGCCCGGCACCGGGCTCAGGCTGAACACCGGCCGGCGGCCGCCGAGCTGGGCCAGCGGCAGCGGGAAGACCTCGACGTAATACGTGGTGGCGCCGGTGCGCTGCGCAACACCCGGGATCGAGGTGCTCTGCGCGGCATAGCCTGCATGGCGCGCGGTGTCGACCAGCCATTCGGTCAGCACGCCGCCGCCTTCGCCGCCGAGGGCGCAGATCAGGAGGGTGATCGGTTGGGTTCGGTTCATCGTCGTCAGGCCGGTTGGAGGGCGCGCACCACGGCACCGCGCAGGCTGTGCAGGAGTCTTTCGTGCCACTTCGGGTTCTGCACCACCTCGGCCCGGTAGAAGCTCGGGCACAGCGTGGCGGCATGGGCGTTGGCGCCGCACAGGCCGCAGCCGACGCAGCCGTCGATCACCACGGCCACCGGGTCGACCTTCAGCGGGTCGGGGTTGTCCTTGATCGTCAGCGTCGGGCAGCCCGACAGCCGGATGCAGGCGTGGTCGCCGTTGCAGACGTCCTCGTCGACGCCGTACTTCACGCGCACCACGCGCTCGCCGTTCTTCAGCAGGCTGGCGATCCACGGCTTGATTCGGCGCTGGCGCTCGAGCTGGCATTCGCCCTCGGCGATGATCACCTTGAGCCCGTTGAAGTCGCTCGTGAAGGCGTCGTTGAGCGTCTTGCGCATCTTGTCGACGTCGTAGGTGTGGACCGTTTGCAGCCATTGCACGCCCAGCCCGTTCAGCGTCGCCTCGATGGTTTGGTTCTTGTCGACCAGACTTTGCTGCTTGTCGACCGCGCGCTCCTTGATGTCGTCGTCGGGCGTGGAGATGATGTCTTGCGTGCCGGTGGCCGAGGTGTAGCCGTTCTTGAAGATCAGCAGCACCGCGTCGTCGCCATTGAAGAGCGCGCTCTGCACGCCGGTGAGCAGGCCGTTGTGCCAGAAGCCGCCGTCGCCCATGATCGACAGCGCCCGGCGCTGCATCATCGGCGAGACGCCCGCGCGGCTCGCGAGGCTCATGCCGTAGCCGAGGATCGAATGTCCCATGGAGAACGGTTCGAAGGTGCCGAAGGCATGGCAGCCGATGTCGGCCGCGATGTGCACCGGGCCGCTGTCCTGCTGCGCCAGCTTCAGCGCCGCGAACACCGGCCGTTCCGGGCAGCCGATGCAGAAGCTCGGCGGCCGATTCGGCAGCGGGGCGGCCAGCTGGGTCGCCACCGCGGAGCGGCGGTCGTTGTTGCCGGCCAGCCATGACCTGGCCGAGTCGTGCGCATGCTCGGGCAGGTAGCGCTGCGCGAAGCGGCCGAGGCCGGTGGCCAATACTTCGACGCCGTATTCGCCGGCCGCCGGCAGCATGTCGCAGCCGTGCAGCGGCGTCTGGATGTCGCGCCTGCGCAGCAGCGTCGCGATCTCCTGCTCGATGTACTCGGGCTGCCCTTCTTCGACCACCAGCACCGCGCGTTTGCCGACGCAGAAGTCGGCCACCTCGTCGGGCACCAGGGGGTAGGCGACGTTGAGCACCAGCAGCGGGATGTCGGTGGCGCCGAAGGCGTCCGCCAGGCCCAGCTGCTGCAAGCTGCGGACGAGCGCGTTGTAGAGCCCGCCCTGCACCACGATGCCGAGGTCGGCATGGGTGCCGGGAATCAGCTCGTTGAGCTGGTGTTCGGCGATGTAGCGGCGTGCGGCCGGCAGCCGCTCCTCGCCCTTGAGCTTCTCGTGGCGGAAGGTGACCGGCGGGTGCGCGAGTCGCATGTAGTCGAAGCCGGCCGGCTCCGCCATCAGTGCGCGGGTCGAGATCGCCGGGCGCAGGTTGTCCTTGCATTCGAAGCTGCCGCGCACATGGCAGGTGCGGATGCGCAGCTCCATCATGCAGGGCATGTTGGAGAACTCGGACAGGCGGAAGCCGTGCTCGACCATGTTCACCATGACGCCCAGGTCCGGCCGCGGGTCCAGCAGGCACATGCTGGACTTCAGCGCATAGGCATGGGTGCGTTCCTGGATCACCGAGGCGCCTTCGCCGTAGTCTTCGCCGACCACGATCAGCACGCCGCCCTTGACGCCCGGCGACGACAGGTTGGACAGCGCATCGGCCGCCACGTTGGTGCCGACGATCGATTTCCAGGTCACGGCGCCGCGCAGCGGATAGTGGATCGAGGCGCCCAGCATCGCCGCCGCCGAGGCTTCGTTCGAGCAGGCCTCGACGTGGACGCCGAGTGCGTCCATGTAGGGCTTGGCCTGGACCATGACGTCGAGCAGGTGCGACACCGGTGCGCCCTGGTAGCCGCCCACGTAGGCCACGCCGGACTGCAGCAGCCCCTTGGTGATCGCGAGGATGCCTTCGCCGTGAAAGGTGTCGCCGGCACCGAGGCGAAGCGCCTCGATTTCCTTGCTGAATGAGACTTCCAAGAGATGGGTTCCTGTTTGCCGGGGGGTGGGGTGGTGGTGGTCGGCTGCGAGGCCGGCCGCCAGTGTCGCGGGGAGGCGACTTGCGATCAATAAAATATTCGGACTAAGTAACATGAACGCCATGCATATCGATTCGATCGACCTGAACCTGCTGCGGCTGTTCGATGCCGTGTACCRGGCGCGCAGCGTGAGCCGGGCCGCGGAGTCGCTGGGCCTGACTCAGCCGGCCGCCAGCCATGGCCTGGGCCGGCTGCGGCTGCTGCTCGAGGACGCGCTCTTCGTCCGGGCGCCGGGCGGCGTGGCGCCGACGCCGCGCGCCGATCGGCTGGCGGCGGCGGTGCAGGCGGCGCTCGGCACGCTCGAGGAGGCGCTCAACGAGCCCGACCGCTTCGAGCCCTCGGCCTCGCGCAAGACCTTCCGCATCCACATGAGCGACATCGGCGAGGGCCGCTTCCTGCCGTCGCTGATGGCCAGGCTGGGCGAGTTGGCGCCTGGGGTGCGGCTGGAGACGCTGCCGCTGCAGCCTGCCGAGATCGCACCGGCCCTGGACAACGGCCGGATCGACTTCGCCTTCGGCTTTCTCCCCAAGGTTCGCGACACCCAACGCGCGCATCTGTTGAACGACCGCTATATCGTGCTGCTGCGCCAGGGCCACCCGTTCACGCGCGGGCGACGCGGCGGTCGGGCGCTGCTCGATGCGCTGCAGACGCTCGAGTACGTCGCCGTACGCACCCATGCCGAAACGCTGCGCATCCTGCAGCTGCTCAACCTGGAGGACCGGGTGCGGCTGACCACCGAGCATTTCATGGTGCTGCCTGCGATCGTTCGGGCCACCGACCTGGCGGTGGTGATGCCGCGCAACATCGCCCGCGGCTTCGCCGAGGAGGGTGGCTACGCGATCGTCGAGCCGGCCTTTCCGCTGCGCGACTTCAGCGTCTCGCTGCACTGGAGCAAGCGCTTCGAGGCCGATGCGGCGAACCGGTGGCTGCGGCAGGTGATCCGGGAGCTGTTCGCGGAGCGGTGAGGCGGTCACAGCCTCGGTTCGGCCGGCTCGACGAGAGTGGGCGGGACCACGCCGACGGCGTACTCTGTTCCGCTCATGTCTCCCGGCCTGCGGCCTCCTCCTTGACTTCGCTGCGCAGAGCACACCATCGACGTGATCCGTCACGGCGGTCGTTGATCTGCCGGCACCACCCCGTGACCCGATGTCCTCGGCACGCGCCCCGGATGTTCAAGCCAGGGCCCAATCCGCCTGGATACACCGCCCGCGTCCCCCGTCACGCAAGCTCCCGTCATTTGCCCTGCGCGTTGCCGACGAGTTCTGCAACCTCAAGGAAGTGCGTCGCGCCTGCGGGGCACTCGGACTATGCTAGCAGTAGCGCTGACGCCACTTGGTCTTCAGCACGGGCTTCATGAAGGAGTGTGAGCCATGGAACACCCGCTCGACAGTCAATCTTCCCTGCCTCCAATGGCGGCGCCCGCAGTGCGCCGGGTTAGCGTGATGCGGCCCTTCGCTTGGCTGCGCTTGGGCGCACGCGATCTGGCGTTCCGGCCAGGCTTGAGCCTCGGCATCGGTGTGCTGGTTGCAGTTGCAGGCCTGGCCCTGATGGCCGCGACCTGGGAGGCCACTTACCTTGCGCCAACTCTGCTCGGCGGCTTTTTGCTGGTGGCACCCTTCGTCGCGATGCCCCTGTACGCACTGTCGCGCCAGCGGGAGCAGTCCGCCGCGCCGGACTCCGCATTGGCTTTTCGCGCGTGGCGCGGCAACGCCGGCTCGATTGCGCTGTTCGGATTGGTGCTCACGCTGGCGTACTTTGTCTGGGAGCGCCTGGCAGCGATCGTCTTCGCACTTTTCTTCACCGAGCAAGTGCGGCACGCGTCGCACCTGCCCGCGGCGCTGCTGCTGTCGGGCCAGCCGACCGGTCTTGTGGTTGCCTTCTTCGCGGTTGGTGCCGCGGTGGCAGCGCTTGTCTTCGCGCTCGGTGTCGTCAGCGTGCCGTTACTGGTGGATCGCCCCGTGGACGTGATCACCGCGGTTCTTACCAGCCTGCGCTGCTGCGCCCGGAATCCGGTCGCCATGCTGCTGTGGGCCGTGTTGATCGCAATGCTGACAGCCCTCGGTTTTGCGACGCTCATGCTTGGGCTCATCGTCATCTTCCCGTGGCTGGCACACGGGAGCTGGCACGCCTATCGCGAGATGGTGGACGGGTGATCCTGCGCGGGCAGCGGTATCAGTGCTTCCACTGCGCTGGGCACCGTCTCATATGCCTCCTGGAGGCTGACTTTCACCAACGTCGCCTCATGGTCGACCATAGCCGGTCGGGGAAATGCCTGTCACCGAAGCGCGAAGCTTCAAGGGGCATTGTCGCGAAGAAGCGTCAGCTCACCTCGCGCGCCAGCTTCGCGCGCCTTTCGACTTCCTTCGCGCTCGGCTCGGCCTGCGCAAACGATCCGAGCGGGACGTCGCCGGCCGGCACGTAGGTGCTCATCACAACACCGGTGGCCGAGGCTTGCGAAGCGACGAGCCGCAGTGCGCCGGGCTTCGCGCCGGCTTCGAACAGCCGCTTGCCGCGCCCGAGCACGACGGGGAAGGTCCACACGTTGTACTCGTCGATCAGCGATGCGGCCTGCAGCGTCTGGATCAGATTGCCGCTGCCGATGATCTGCAGGTCGTGTCCCGCCTCTGATTTGAGCGCCGCGACCGCCGCGATGACGTTTCCGCGCAGGAGCGCCGAGTTGTTCCAATGCAGCTTCTTCAGCGTGCGCGAGGCC
>NZ_JBFUIU010000010.1:0-38682 GCF_056401695.1 Variovorax sp. P4_D9 | reverse complement strand
GCAACGCGAGGAGAATGGCCCAACCGAAAGGGCGGACCCAGTTGCTGCGGGGAGCCGGCATCGTCGGCATGGGCGCGCTGGGGGTGAGGACGGTCGGTTGCATTGGAAAGAGTGTCGCGTCGGATAAGAGTCAGTTGAACGCGGAGAGCTTCTTGTCGATGTCGGCCAGTCGGGTCTTCTTGTCCGCCTCGCTGAGCACGGTGTCCGCCTCGATCTTGTTTCGCTGCGCGAACAACTCCAACTGGCGGATCGGTAGCAGTTGCTGGTCGCTCGACTCCTTGAAGCCGGAGAGCTTCGAGATCTTCATGACGATCTCCTTTTCGCGCGGATCCGTCTTCGCATAGTTGTAGAAGAAGGTCCGGATCTTGGCCTTGGTGGCTTCGGGCAAGTCCTTGCGCATCACCAGCGGATCGAGCGGAATCAGCGGCGAAGTCCAGATGATCTTGAGGTCCTTGAACTTCTCGGGGAAGCGCTCCTTGATCTTCTCCAGGTTCTCGCTGTTGTTCGTCGCTACGTCCACTTGCTTGTTGGCCACGGCGAGCGCATTGGTCTCGTGGTTGGCGCTGCGCGAGAGCTTGAAGAGCGACTTGGCGTCCACCTGGTTCTTGGCGAACACGTAGTAGGCCGGCACCAGGAAGCCGGAGGTCGAGTTCGGGTCGCCGTTGCCGAAGCTGAGGCTCTTGCCATTCTTCAGTACGTCGTCCAGGTTGTTGATGGGGCTGTCGCGATGAACGATCAGGTGTGAGTAGTAGCCCTGCGTGCCGTCGGCGTTGACCATCTGCGCGAACACCTCGCCGTTGGCCCGGTCGACGGCTTCCATGGCGGACTTGTTGCCGAACCAGCCCAGATGCACCTTATTGAAACGCATGCCTTCGATGATGCCGGCATAGTCGGAGGCGAAGAAGGCGGTCACCTTCAGGCCGGTCTGGCGGCTCATGTCGTCGATGAGAGGCTGCCAGTCCTGGCGCAGGTTGGACGAGGCTTCGGTCGAGATGAAGCCGAAGTTGAGGTACCTGCGCAAGCGCGACGCTCATGCTGAGACCGAGGGCCAGGGTTGCACAAAGTTTCTTGATCATGAATAACTCCAAAAGGTTGAGATGGGTGGCTCGAATGAGTCCCGCAGTTCAGCCGGCTGCTTGGACGCCGCGCGCGGGCCACGGTGCCAGTGTGGTCGCCTGCGGCAGCACATGAACCGTGACGGCCGCGGAGTTCGGCGCAGAGGGAGGGAGCGGGTTCGAAGGGACAAGCGTCAGCGGCGTCGCCAGCAACTCTTCGGCCTTTACCCCATAGAGCTCGCGCAGCAAGTCCGGGGTGAGCGCCGACGAGGCACCGTCGAAGACGACCTCGCCTTGGTGGAGGGCAATCACGCGCGGGCAATACTTCATCGCGACGTCGACCTGGTGCAGCGAGACGATCACCGTGCAGCGGTCCTCGCGGTTGATGCGTGCCAGGATCTCCATGACCTTGCGCGAGGATTCCGGGTCGAGCGACGCGATCGGTTCATCGGCCAGCACGACCTTCGCGCCTTGCACCAGCGCTCGTGCGATTGCGGCGCGCTGCTGCTGTCCGCCAGACAGCGTCGAAGCTCGCTGCGCCTGGCAGTCGGCAATGCCAACGCGCGCCAGGGCATCGAGTGCGCGGGCCCGTTCAGTCGCGGTGAAGGTACGCAGCCAACCGCGCCACCAGGGCGTGCGATGCAGCGACCCCACCAGCACGTTCACGAGGACCGGAAGCCGAGCGACCAGGTTGAACTGCTGGAACACGAAGCCGACATGCGAGCGCACCTTGCGGATGTCGCGATGAATGCGTCCGCCCTGCTGCACCCGACGGCCATCGATCTCGATCAGCGAATCGCTCTCGCCGTCGGCGGCCACGAGGCCGGCCACATGACGCAGCAGCGTCGACTTTCCCGACCCCGACGCGCCGATCAGCGCCACCATTTCTCCGCGCTTGACGTCGATGTCGACATCGCGCAAGGCGTGCCTCCCGTTCGCGAAATGCTTGTTGAGCTTCCTGATGCGCAGGATGGATTCCATTGAGTTCCCCAAGTCGTCTAGACAACTGAAAGTCTGACGGTCAGGTATGACGCGCGATTGACATTTCGGCGACGTCGATGTGTCAGCCCGGCTCACAGAACGCGCTGCCCTTCGCGCCACACGCTGCGCACGACGGCATGCTTGGATCCGTCCGGGAGATCGGTCATGCGGACCCGCACCAGGTCCGCGCGCAGCCCGGACTCGATGGCACCGCGGTCGTGCAAGCCGGTAGCCCGCGCTGGGGCGTAAGTGACCGTCCGCACCGCTTGCGGCAGCGTCAGGAGTTCGTCCGCCACGAGCCGCATCGCGGCGCCCAGGAGGCTGCTGGGCACATAGTCGGACGAGAGGATGTCCAGCAATCCGTCGCGGGCCAGGTCGGCCGCCGCGACGTTGCCCGAATGCGAACCGCCGCGCATCACGTTGGGTCCGCCCATGACGGTCGACAGTCCGCGATCCCGCGCCGCCCGGGCGGCGGCGAGCGTGGTCGGGAACTCCGACATGCTGACTCCTTCAGCATGCGCCTGGGCCACGTGCTCGACGGTTGTGTCGTCGTGGCTCGCGAGGGCGATGCCGTGCGTGCGGCAGTAGTCGACGAAATGGCGGCGATGCGACTCGGCATAGCGCCGCTGCAGGGCCTCGGCCTCGGCCGCACGATGCTCGAACTTCTCGCGACTCCAGCCCTTCTTTCCGGTGTAGTAGATGCGCGCCAGATCGATGTTCTCCCACTGCCGCTGGCCTGGCGTGTGATCCATGAGCGAAATCAGCGAAAGCCTCGGATGGCCTCGAAAGGGCTCGAAGAGCTCGATCGTGTTGGGCGCCGGCAACTCGCAGCGCACATGCAGATGATGATCGGCGCGCAGCATATCCTGCGCGGTGCAGCGGTCCAGGGTGTGGAGCACCGTGCCCCATGGGTTGCCACGCAGGCTTTCGGTGTCGGCTTCCCCGACGCCCAGCGCATCGAACACAGTGGTAATGCCAGCCGAGGCGACTTCCGCGTCGTGCGCGAGCAATGCCGGCAGTTCGGCCCACTGGACTTTTGGGCGCGGCATTAGGTGGCGCTCGAAGTTGTCGGTGTGAACCTCGACCAAGCCAGGCAGCAGATAGTCGCCTTCCAGGTCCAGGGCTGCGGCGCCGGTGCCACCGGCATCGATGGCGGCGATGCGGCCGTCGAACGTGCTCAGGGTGCCGTGCAGCACCTCGTCGGCAAGCACGAGACGTGCATTGCTGAAAACCATGCCGCCGCTCATGCCGCACTCCTGAAATCAGCGACGCTGACGCGGCGCGTGGCGACGGCCGATCCGACCTCCGCATCATGGAAGATGCCGACCATCGCCGCGCCCCGCGCCCTGGCCTCATGGATCAACTCGATGACGGTGCGCGTGTTCGCGGCGTCGAGTGACGCCGTCGGCTCGTCCAGCAGCAGCAGCGGCTTGTGCTTGATCATGTTGCGCGCAATGTTGATGCGCTGCTGTTCACCGCCCGAGAAAGTCGCTGGCGGAAGATGCCACAGGCGCTCCGGGATGCGCAGCCGCGTGAGCCAGACGCGAGCCTGCTCGCGCGCGGCCTCGAGCGCCACGGGATCGTCGACTGCATCCTCGGCCAGCGGCTCGGCCACGACGTCGAGCGCCGCCACCCGGGGGATCACGCGCAGGAACTGGCTCACATAGCCGATGGTGTCGCGGCGCAGCCTGACGAGTTCGCGCGGCGAGACGGTGGTCACATCGACAGCGTCACCCTTCCCCGGTTGCACGAGGATGCTGCCCGCGCTGGCGCGATAGTTGGCATAGATGAGCTTGAGCAGCGTGCTCTTGCCGAGGCCGGAAGCGCCGTCAAGCACCACGCACTCGCCGGCACTGACGCTGAGGTCGATACGGTCGAACACCGAGAGTTCGAGCTGGTTCTGGTGGTGAAGGGTGAAGCGCTTGGCCACCCCTTCGATCTGGAGAAGCGGACGGTTCATGGCTGGAGCACCGAGGAAACGAGAAGCTGGGTATAGGGATGCTGAGGGTCGTCAAGCACTTGATCGGTCAGACCCGACTCCACCACGCGGCCCTGCTGCATGACCATCATGCGGTGCGCCAGCAGACGTGCCACGGCGAGGTCATGCGTGACGATGATGGCGGCGAGCTGCAGCTGCCGGGTGAGCTGTCGCAACAGGTCGAGCAACCGGGCTTGCACCGACACGTCGAGTCCCGAGGTCGGCTCGTCCATGAACATCAGCCGCGGATGGGTCACCAGATTGCGCGCGATCTGCAGGCGCTGGCGCATGCCGCCTGAAAAGGTGCGCGGCGGATCATCGATGCGGCGTGGATCGATCTCCACGCGCTCCAGCCACTCCTCGGCGGTCGCGCGCAAGCGGCCATAGTGGCGCTCGCCAAGACCCATCAGACGCTCGCCGACGTTCGCACCGGCCGACACATCCATTCGAAGCCCGTCAGGCGCGTTCTGGTGCACGAAGCCCCAATCGGTGCGCGCCAGCAGACGCTGCTGCGCTTCGCTCATGTCGAACACGTCCTGCAGGACGCCCGCGCGACTCAGAAACTGCACGCTGCCTGCGTCCGGTCGGCTGCGCGCCGCGACGGCGTTGAGCAACGTCGATTTTCCTGAACCCGATTCGCCGACCACCGCCAGCACTTCGCCGGGCCAGAGGTCGAAGGATGCGTCCTGCAGCGCCACGCGTTCGCCATAGCGCTTGCCGATGCCGCGCACGCGAAGCAGCGGCACAGAAGTCAGATGCGCTGCGGTGCTCATGCCGCCTCCGTAGCGCACATCGGTGCTGCCTCGTCGACCGGGGGGGTTGCCGCCTGCGTGCGGTCTTCCCTTCGCTGCTGACAGTAGTCCGAGTCCGAGCACACATGCATGCGCGATCCCTTGTCGTCGGTGATGATCTCGTCGAGAAAGCTGTCCGCGGCGCCGCACAGCGCGCACGGCACGTCCCAACGCTGCACTTGGAACGGATGGTCCTCGAAGCTCAGGCTCTCGACCGGCGTGTAGGGCGGCAATGCATAGATGCGCTTCTCTCGCCCCGCGCCGAAGAGCTGCAGAGCCGGGTTCATGTGAAGCTTCGGGTTGTCGAACTTGGGGATCGGCGACGGCGACATCACATAGCGATCGTTGACCAGTACCGGGTAGTCGTAGGTGGTCGCGATGTGGCCGTAGCGGGCGATGTCCTCGTACAGCTTGACGTGCATCAGGCCGTATTCGGCCAGTGCGTGCAGCGTGCGCGTGGTGCTCTCGCGCGGCTCCAGTCGCTGCATCGGCTCCGGCACCGGGACCTGGTAGACCAGAACCTGGCCCTCGGCCAGGGGCGCCTCGGGGATGCGATGACGGGTCTGGATCAGCGTGGCGTCTGCTGTCCGCGTGGTGGTCCGCACGCCAGCCGTGCGCTCGAAGAAGCGCCGGATGTTGACCGCATTCACGGTGTCGTCGGAGCCCTGGTCGATGACCTTGAGCACGTCGCGCGGCCCGATGACCGAGGCCGTGACCTGGATGCCTCCGGTGCCCCAGCCATACGGAAGCGGCATCTCCCGCGAACCGAAGGGCACCTGGTAGCCGGGAATCGACACCGCCTTGAGGATCGCGCGGCGAATCATGCGCTTGGTGCGTTCGTCCAGGTAGGCGAAGTTGAAGCGCTGCCCGATGTCGTCGGCGGGTGAGGGGGCCTTTTCAGCCTCCCTGGACGCATGCGATGTGTTCATGAAGGTTCCTCGTCGGTGGGTTCGTGGACAGCGGAATCGGCGGCGCGCATCTTGCGCACCAACGCCAGCTCCGACTGGAAGTCCACGTAGTGCGGCAGCTTCAGGTGCTGCACGAAGCCGGATGCCTCGAGACTGTCGCTGTGCGAGAGCACGAACTCCTGCATCTGCGCAGGCGACTCGACGGCCTCGCCCAGTTCCTCGGCACGCAGCGCGCGATCGACCAGGCTCATCGCCATCGCCTTGCGTTCGCTGTGCCCGAAGGCGAGGCCGTAACCGCGCGTGAACTGCGGTGGCTCGGTCTTGYTGCCGGCGAACTGGTTGACCATCTCGCACTCCGTGACCTCGATGTCGGCAATGGAGATCGCGAAGCCGAGCTCTTCGGGCTCGAGCTCCAGCGCCACGCTGCCCAGGCGGATCTCGCCGACGAAGGGATGGCTGTGCGAGTAGCCGCGCTGCGTCGAATAGGCCATCGCGAGCAGGAAGCCCTCGTCGCCGCGCGCGAGGTTTTGCAGACGGGTGGCGCGCTCGGCCGGGAAGCGCAAGGGTTCGCGTGTGAGATCCACAGGCGCCGGATCGCCCGGCGGTACCGAGCGGGTTTCGATCAGGCCTTCGTCATCCAGCAGGTCCACCACGCGTGGGGTCTTCGGGGGCGCAACGCCAGGCGTCACCGGCGGCGCCCCCGCCACGACGTTCTGGTCGACGGCGAGAAGGGAGAAGTCCAGCAGCCGTTGCGTGTAGTCGTAGGTCGGCCCAAGAAGTTGCCCACCCGGGAGATCCTTGAACGTGGCCGAGATGCGCCGATCGAGCTGCATGCGCGCCGTGTCGAGCGGGACGCTGGTGCCCAAGCGCGGCAGTGTGGCGCGGTAGGCCCGCAGCAGGAAGATCGCCTCGATCAGATCGCCCGAGGCCTGCTTGATCGCGAGGGCGGCGAGCTCAGGGTCGTACACCGAGCCTTCGGTCATCACGCGGTCCACGGCCAGCTTGAGCTGCTCGCGGATCTGCTGCACGGACAGTTCGGGCGTTCCGGCATCGCCACGGCGCTGCTCGGCCAGCAACTGGTAGCTGTGGAGGATGGCGGCTTCACCGCCCTTGACGGCAACGTACATGAGCTATGCCTCCAGTTCGATGCGGGTGGTGCGCGGCAGACCGACGATCTGATGCGGCGTTGCGAGAAATAGGTCGACGCCATGCGGAAACGCTTCGTGGTTGAGGCTTCGCTGCGCAATCAGCCGCGCCGCAGCCTCCTGCGTCAAGCCGCCGACGTTCAGATGCGCCTGACCACGGATACCCGGCCCGCGCAGGCGCCAGCCGCCCACATCTGACGTTTCGCCTGAGACTACGAAGGACGGTACCTCGAGCACGCAGGTGGTGGACTGATCCGGGTAGGTGTCACTGCCTTGCGCGAAGCGCTCCAGCGCGGGCAACTCGTCGCAGGCGGCGACCCAGGCGAACTGCGCCCGCGCAGGCTCGTCGACGAGTTCGCAGCCGCAGTGAAAGCGCAGCCAGTGCGCTGCGTCGCTGTTCGCCAACGAGGGCGAGAGCCAGAGTCTGCAATCAGGGTCGAGCAGGGCCAGCAGCAAGACCGCGGCCGCTGCATGCCCCTGCACCGGAGCCTCGGCGTCGTGCGTGACATCGACCGGGCGGCCAGGATGCGACAACGCCTGCAGCGCTGCACGGAACACGGTCTGGCTGCCCAGCGCCGGATCGGAGAAGCCGGCGCTGACTGCGCCGAGATCGGTGGCCTTCATGCGCCCTCCTCCTCGTCGTCGCCTGCCGAACCGGCCTCGCGCGCCACCGTGAAGAACTCGACCTTGCTGCCCTGTGCTCGCGCGTGGCGATCGGAGCGCAGGTGCGCGAGGTGCTCCCGCACGGGAGTTAGAAGACTCGCATCGAGCAATGCCTGCTGCGTCGGATCCTGCAGCAGCGCGTCGGCCACTGCCGCCAAGTGCGCATGACGGTGAGAGCGGCCAAGCACATAGGAAACGCCAACGGCCGCCTCGCGATGCGGGCGTTCGCCCAGCCGGAGGGCGCAGCGGGTCACCGTGACTTCGCCGAGGTTGAAACGCTCGCCAGTGCCGCCAGCACGGCCCTGGACCATCATCAATCCCGTCTCCGGTGCACGCAGCCAGCGCGGTGCGTCCTGTGCGTGCGCGCCGAGCGCGGGCTCGAGCAGCGCGACCGGCGCCCGGGCCAGCAGGGCCATCCACTGTGCGCGGTCAGGCGGCTGATGGGGCGGGTGGCTGTCAAAGGCATGAAACATGAGGGTGATACTCTGTGAAAGTTGTATAGACAAATCGATCAACAGCCGCGAGCTTAGGACTGCGGCATGTAGCTTTCATGACAGCACTTACCTCCCTCTCCGCCTCGACTTCCGTCGCCTCCCCCGCGTCGGTGGCGCGCGACAGCTTCTGGACTCGCATCGCCTCGGAGCTGGCCGATTCGATTGCGCGCGGCGTATATCCACCGGGGCAGCGCCTGCCCTCGGAGCACGCACTGGCGGAGCAGTTCGGGGTCAATCGCCACACCATTCGCCGTTCGCTCGCGAGCCTTTGCAGTCAGGGCTTGCTGCGTGCGACGCAGGGCAGCGGCACCTATGTGGAGGAGTTCGCGGTCGACCTGGTGCTCGCCAAGCGAACGCGCCATCACCAGAACATGGCGCTGGCCGGATTGCGAGGTGCGCTGCGAGTGCTGGACGCGGACACGGTGCGCGCCACCGCTGCGCAGGCACGTGCACTGCGCGTTCCCGCGAAAAGCCCGTTGCTGTGCCTCCACGTGATGGGAGACGCGGAGGGCCAGCCGCTGCATTTCAGCGAGCGCTGCTTTCCGCTGCCGCGCTTTGCCGGTCTGGACGACGTGGTTCGCGAGACCGGTTCGATCACTGCGGGTTTTGCGGCGCGGGACGTGACCGACTACACGCGGCTCGAAAGCCGCATCACTGCACAGATGCCAGAGCCCGCGGTGGCCGCCCACCTCCGACAGGCCGCCACTCGGCCGGTGCTGCTCGTCGAGAGCGTCAACGTGGATCCTGCCGGCGTCCCCATCGAATACGCCCGGGCGTGGTTCGCAGGGGATCGCGTCACGCTGACGGTGGCGCACGATGACTGAGGAAACAACGGGAAGGACCGCGCATCGTTACGCTGTGTATTTCGCGCCCGCTCAGCAAAGCGCATGGTGGGAAGCGGGCAGCCGGTGGCTAGGACGTTGCGCGGTACAGCAGAAGCCGATGCATCAGCCGCCGGTACCGGACGTGAGCCCAGAAGAACAATTTCGCCTGACGCAGGCGCCGAGGCGATACGGCTGGCACGCGACCCTCAAGGCGCCATTTGCGTTGGCACCGGGTGCCGACTTCGCAGACCTTCGAAAGCGGCTGTGCGAACTGTGCGGCACTCTCCAAGCTTTCACGCTGCCACCGCTGAAGGTCACTCGGATCGACGATTTCCTGGCACTTGCTCCCGAACGGCACTCACCAGAGATCGACGCAGTCGCCGYGGCTTGCGTGTCAAGCCTGCACCCCTTGGCAGCGACGTTGTCGATCAATGAACTACAGCGTCGACGCGCAGGCGGCCTGACGCCGATGGAAGACGCGTTGCTGCTGCGCTGGGGCTATCCCTTCGTGCTCGAGCGCTTCCGCTTCCACATGTCGCTCACCGGGTCATTGTCTGAAACGCAACTTTCGGTCGTCGACGCGATGAGGCGCGCGGGCGCACAGTGGTTCGGCCCGCTGCCAGCCTGCCGCGTCGAATCGGTCGCCCTGTTCGCCGAATCTCGACCGGGGGCGGACTTCGTGCTCGTGGAGCACTTGAGGCTCGGTTCATGAAAGGCCGCGTCGTCTATGTCATGGGTCCTTCCGGCGCCGGTAAGGATAGCCTGCTCGGGTGGCTGAGCCAGAGGCTCCCGCCCCAAGCGGCGGTCCATTTCGCGCGCCGCACAATCACTCGCCCGGTGACGCCAGGCGACGAGCAGCACGATGGCATGGACTTTCGAGCCTTCCAGCAACTCCACCAGGCGCAGGCCTTTGCTCTGGACTGGGAGGCCAACGGCCTTCGCTACGGCGTCCGCCACGCCGAATTCGCTCCGCTGGACGCCGGCGCGCAGGTGATCGTCAACGGATCGCGAGCCCACCTGCCGCAAGCGCTCAAGAGATTCCCTGAACTGGCCGTGGTGAATGTCACCGCAAGCGTCGAGACGCTTCGCGCTCGGCTGCTCGCGCGCGGGCGTGAAACGCCCGAGGCGGTCGAAGCACGGGTGCGCCGCGCGGTCGCGCACCATCCGCCGGAACATGCAATCGAGATCCGCAATGACGGCTTGCTCGACGCAGCAGGCGAGCAGTTTCTGCAGATCTTCACAACCGAGGCCATGCCGTAGACCACTCTCCGACCGTTCCGCGCGACGGACAGTTGTTCATGGAATTCGTGCACAGCCTGTGGACAACTACGGGCTCGCGGCGCTCGGATGGCCGCCCCGCTTGAGCCTGGACAGACTGCCCGCGCATCGGGCACTCGCCAACCCAACCGCACCATCGCCCTGACAGCCACATCGGATGATGATCAACCTCCGATGCGCAAAGGTGCTTTCTTTCGCGCGTCATATTGAAGGCGAACACTTGAGGCATGGTCCGACCACCCACATCGCCTAAGAAGGCCGCCGAGCCCTTCTGCGTCATGCCGCCGGCGACTCACTGGAGGCTTCCATGCCGATGAACCTGCTCGCCGTCATCGCCTCGTCCCATATGCCCATGTCGCTCAGTCTCTCCGACGATATCGACAAGGTGCGAATCCTTCGAGCGGCCGGGCTGGTGATCGCCGTCGTCCCGGGGTCAGGAAGCCCGTTCACGCTGTCAGGCCCCGAAAGGGCGGCCCAGGTTCTCGCCATCACCGAGAAGGGGCGAGAAGAGTTGATGCGAAGCCGTTGCCCCGACGAACAGGGACCGGGCGCCCCGATCCGTGGTGGCCCCGCCCATTTCTTGCGTGTCTTCGCAGAGCGCGCCACACAGGCGCTACGTTAGCGTAGCCGGCAAAGTCTAGCCGGCTGGGCGCGACTCTTGCATGGCCCTCTAAACCAACCCGTGGAGTGACCTATGAAATCCGTCTCGGAATTGCTCACACGTCGCGACTCTGCCCCCTGGCGCACCACGCCCGATGCGACCGTGTTCGACGCGCTGGGGGTGCTGGCCCGATATGAAGTAGGCGCGCTGATGGTCATCGCGGACGGCAAGCTCGTGGGCGTGGTCTCTGAGCGAGACTACGCCCGCAAGGTCGACCTCCACGGCAAGAGCTCCAAAGAGGTGCAGGTCGCCGAAATCATGACGCCCAACGTCATGACCGTGACTCCTGCGACCCGCACCCGCGATTGCATGACGATGATGAGCCACAAGCGGATTCGCCACCTGCCGGTGGTCGACGGCGACGTCGTGATCGGAATGATCTCCATCCGAGATCTGATGGATGACATCATCGCCGACCACGAGCAGACGATCGACCAACTGCGCACCTACATCCACGGCTGAAGCCGGCACCGAACCGAATTCAGAACGCTCACGGTGATTTCCTGCTCGGCGTTCGAGGGAGGCCCATGCAGCACCAGAGGAAGATACCCACGGAGCGCATCGAGGTCACGGATCAGGTTGGAAAGCGGCACGTGGTCGTGAAGTACACCGAGTACCTCGAGGCGAGCCCTGGTGACGACGACGCGCGCAGCCACAATGAAGCTGCGACAGAGTACCGACTGGAAACTGGACGGAGCGTCAAATTGCCCGGTGCAGACACGTTTGAGACCACCGACGGAATGCTTCGCCTCACGGCGCTGCGGAGGCCGGCGCGGCCGTCACGCCACTGTCATCGAAGTTCGCCACCCTAGCCGGAAGTCCTTGGGATCCTTCAGCGTGTGTCAGGCACCGGCATGCCATGGCCGCCTCGGCCAGTTCGCTGTAGCTCAGCTTTCGACCACCCGGGCCCGGCACCGTGCCGGCCTGCGTACGCAAGGAGGCGACGTCGACGTTCCAGCGCGCTGCCGCGGCTGACGAGTTCGGCCGCGTGCTCGCCACCATCCCCGAGATTCAAGAGGCCTACCTGGTCTCGGTCGACTACGACTCCGCATTGCGGTGCGCAACACCCGCGACTACGAGCGGCTGCTGCGCGAGAAGCTCTACAAGACCCCGGGCATCCGACACAGCAAGTCGCTTCGTGCTGCGTGTGCTGAAGGAGGCGAGCATTCCGCTCTGAGTGCGAGCACCTCGGGACGTGCATCGCTACCGAGATGCTCGGGCGATCACAGCGTCAAGGACACGAAGCACCTCGTCGCCGCAATCTTGCTGCGGCGAGCCGAGGCTGTGGACTGTCGACACATGGTTGTGGTCGCGAAAGAAATGAAAACTCGGGCTGCTCCCGATGGCCACCGTGAGCGCCCTCGCCATCGCGTAGGTCTGCTGGGCTATCCAGCCTGGGTCAAGCTCTGCGACACCGAGCCAAATGGGCGCTTCAACGGCCCGCACGTGCGTGAGCGGGGATCGCTGGTCATACAGGGAAATGTCCTCGCCGAAGTAGGCGCGCGGCCCGGGGGGAAGCGGCGAGGACGCACTGTAGAACCCGCTCATGAGCATGACGCCGTCCACGTCTACAGGTTCGCCACCGCGCGCGTTGTCATCGAACAACCAGGTCGCCACATGGCTGGCGCCGGCGGACTGGCCCCACAGCACCAGCGGAACCTTGCGCGCATCCAAGTCTTCGCGCTTCTCGTTGATCCACTGCAACACCGCTTGAACATCCCTCGCGCCGGCCGGCCATCCATCCGCCGGAGCGAGCCGGTAGTTCGGCAGCACCGCCAAGAAGCCTTGGCGAGCCAGCCAACGGCCGACGTTCCGATAGAACACGCCATCCCCGTTCTTGTCTCCGGCGACAAACCCGCCACCATGGACGAAAACCACGACCGCCCGCGCTTGGCTTGCAGGGCGATAAACGTCCAGCCGATGGCGCGCATGGCTTCCGTAGACGACGTCGACCTGCTCATCGGCTGCTTCGCCGAGATTGACAACAGGCCGGTAGAGCGCTCGCGTCGCTGCCAGTACTTCCGGATCGAAATTCGAACCGAGTGCGCGGATTTGCCGAGCAATGCTCGAAGCAGCAGTGGGATCAGTGGTTGCCATTGATGGGCTCCAGAAGGATGAAGTCATTCATTGGGGGCGCTCGCTGCGGCATCGAGGCGGCGGAGCATCGCAAGCCCGCGGCCTTCGCTTTCCAGGCCGGGCAGGCGCCAGCCGTACTCCAGTTCGATCAAACCGCCATAGCCGCGCCTCGACAACAGCCGCAGCAGGCTCTCGAAGTTGATCTCCCCCGTTCCGGGTTCCAGGCGCCCCGGGTTGTCGGCCAGTTGGACGATCTCGATGTGGTCCCAGGCCTGTTCCAGGTGGAAAAGCAGGTCGCCGTCCATCACCTGCACGTGCGAAGTGTCGAAGATCAGCCGTACAGCCGGATGATCCACGGCCTTCGCGACCGCCACCGCATCGGGCATGTGCTGCAGCAACATGTCCGGGATGCTTTTGCGGCTGAGGGTCTCCAGGCACAGCCTGAGGCCTGCGCGCGCGGCTATATCGCCGGCATAACGCAGGTTCTTCACGAGTGCGGCATGCTGGTAGGCGAGCGGACGCTGTGGATCAGCACCGCCCAACACGGCCAGTCGATTCGCACCGACACGATGCGCAGCTTCCGTGGCTTGCGCGAGTTCGCCTGCGATCCACTCGCGAGCTTCCTTGCTATCCGTGGCCCAGCTTGTGTTGCGAAGCTGCTCGAAGGTGGTGTAGAGGATGCAGCCTGCTTCCAGCCCGTGCGCGGCCAATGCGTCGCCGACCTTCTGCTGCTGCGCCGCTGTGTGCGCCCGTGCGGCCGCATAGAGGACGCCGGCAAAGGCGTTGTCGGCCGCAAACTTGATGTGTTCCAAGAGATCGTCAGATCCGACCGTTGCGGCGAACAGCGGTTGAAACGGGGGCCTGTAGCCGAGATGGGGCGCATAGCGCAGCGACCAGGTCATGCGGAAGCCCTTGCCTGGAGCGTGGAGGGATTGAGGCAGTTGTCCGAGGGTTTCCGTTCCTCGAGCCAGCGAGCCAGCGCCCGCAGGACCATGATCCCCATCGCCGCACGCGCTTCGATGGTTGCGCTGCCGATGTGCGGTAGCAAGGTGGTCCGCGGCAATTGCAGAAACCGCGCGTCGATCTGCGGTTCATTGCGATAGACGTCGAGACCTGCGGCACCGATACGGCCGGATGAGATGGCCTCGATCAGCGCATCCTCGTCGACCAGGTCGCCGCGTGAAATGTTGACGAAGACGGCGCCGGCCGGCAGCAACCCGAGGCGACGAGCATTCAGGACGCCCCGAGTCGCGAGCGTCGACGGCGCGCAGACGCAAAACACGTCGCTGACGCTCAGCAGGGACTCCAGCGTGGCGTGGTATGTCAGGCCAACCGGCTCGCATCCCGCTGGCAGCATTGAACGGTTGTGGTAGTGGACCTTCATTCCGAATCCGCGAGCGCGCTCGGCCAGCGCGAGTCCAATCCGGCCCATGCCGAACACGCCCAAGGTGCGGCCCGTCAACTGCCGGCCCAGGAACCGTGTCGGCGACCACGGTCCCCAGCCTCCCCCGCGCAGCACTGCCTCGGCCGAGGAGGCGTCATGGGCCGCGGAGAGGATCAGGAGCATGGCGGTTTCCGCCACGGCGTCGCTCAGCACGTCAGGGGTGTAGAAGACAGGCAGTCCGAGTTCCGTGGCCGCATCCAGGTCGATGTGGTCGTAGCCGACCGAGTAGGTCGCTATCGCGCGCGCGCGCCGCGCCAATGCGTGGAGACGAGCGCGGTCGAGCCGGTCGGTGGCCATCACAAGGGCTGCGTCACATCCATGCGACCAGCTCTCGAAAGCAGCGCCGATCGGCTCGTCGTGCGGCCATAGTGTCACCTCGAACTGCCGGTTGGCTTCGGCAATCACCGCCTCCGTGAGCGTGCGTGTGATGAGAAGCCGCGTCATGGCGTGGATCCCGTACAGGCGGCGTGCAAAAGACTCGCGTCGATGTGATTCACGGTCGGCGTCCCGCACAGTTGCATCGCGCGCCGCAGTTCGTCCGTCAGGATTCCGAGCGCTCGCTCGGCGCCCGCTTCGCCTGCAGCAGCGGCGCCATACAACGTGGCCCGACCGATGGCGACGGCCCGGGCCCCCAGGGCGAGCGCCTTGACGATGTCCACGCCCCGGCGCACGCCAGAGTCGATCAGTACCGATACTCGGCCCCGGACCGCCTGTACAACTTCCGGCAAGGCGTCGGTGGATGCAACCGCCCCATCGAGCTGGCGGCCACCGTGATTCGAAACCCAGATGCCATCCACGCCCAGTGCGGCGAGTCGGTCGGCATCCTCCGCGCGCGCCACGCCTTTGACCAGCAACTTGCGCGGCCACTGGTCGCGCAGCCTTTCCAAGGCATCCCAGTCAAAGGAAGCGTCCAAGCTTTGACCGACCTTGGCAGCGATGGAAGCCTGCGGATCGGTACTGCCCTCGAAACCTCGCAGGTTCTCGAAGCGCGGCTGCCCGTGTCGCAACAGCTGGCAGCACCATGCCGGATGCGTGGCGAAGTCCCACGCCATCCACCAGCTACGCCGCAGCGGCACTGTGAATCCGTTGCGCAGATCGCGCTCGCGCTTTCCGCCGGTTGCCAGGTCGAGCGTGACCACCAACGCCTCATAGCCGGCCGTCGCAGCTCGTTGCACCAGCGCAGCAGTAAACGCCTTTTCGCGCAACACGTAGAGCTGGAACCATAGTCGGCCTCCGGCGTGCTCCGCAATGTCCTCGATCGATGACGTTGCCGTGGTGGACAACGTATAGGGAATTCCCAGGCGCGCCGCGACGCGCGCAATGGCGAGGTCGGACTGCGGCCAGCCGGCGCCAATCGCGCCGGTCGGTGCGATCACGATCGGCGCAGCCGCCGGGGCGCCCAAGATATTCGTGGAGAGATCCGGCTGCTGCACATCGACGAGCAGGCGCGGGCGCAGCCGGATGCGTTCGAAGCCTTCGCGATTCGCGCGCAGGGTGGTTTCGTCCTCTGCACCGCCGTCGAAGAAGTCGAACACACCGCGCGGCAGTCGCTTCCGCGCGAGCCGCCGCAGGTCTTCGATCGAATGGGCGTGTTCCAAGGCGGTCAAGGCGTGACGCTCGCTGCGGGTCCAAACTTGAYGTCGGGAAAGGCAGCCATCACACCCGCGCCACCGTCCACGGCGATCACCTCACCCGTCATATGGGCACTGAGGTCCGACGCCAGAAACAGCAAGGGCCCGGCGATGTCGGCCGGAGTTGCCGGTCGGCCAATGGGAATCACCTTGCTGATTGCATCCCAGGCTTCGTCGCCGAGCCGCTGGTTCAAGCGCGGCGTTCGCACGTAGCCGGGAGCAATTGCATTGATCCGAACCTGGAGTCGCCCGTACTCCGCGCCTGCGCAACGCACCAGGTGGTGCAACGCCGCCTTGGAAACCCCATAGGCCGTCTGGTTCGGCACCGCACGGTTGCCCGACATCGAGCCGACGAAAGCAATGCTTCCCCCGCCGTCGGCGGCCATCATCTCGCCGCCGACCTGGATGGCCAGGTAGGCATGGCGCAGCACGATGTCGAACTGCAGGTTCCATGCCGTGTCATCCACTTCGAAGAGCAGCTTGATGCCGGCGACGCCGACGATGTCGACCAGGCCTTGGACCCGGCCGAAGACACGTCGACCCGTTTCGAACACACGCTGCATGTCCGTGCGAGACGTGACGTCGGCCGCACATGGAACGCCGCCAACCGACTCGGCAACGTTGCGCGCCAGTTGCTCGTCGCGGTCCACGCACAGCACGCGGGCACCGGCCTGGGCGAGTGCGTGCACCGCTTGCTCACCGATGCCCTGGCCGGCGCCTAAGACCACGAAGCCGCGGCCGTCGAGGCGCAGCAGAGAGACGTAGTCCGCCATTGCACCGCCGCCTGGGTTGCTCGTGGACGCCATTCAGGCCTCCACAGCTTCGCGGTGCGAAGGCAACAGGTCCTGCCAGGATGCACCGTCCACCAGCTCCGCGTCGCAGGCGCCGACGCCACGCAGGTCGATTCCGACGCCTACGGGGGGCTTGTCGTCCATCACGCGCTTCACGGAGTCGAGCAGCACGCGACGCACCCGCATCACGGCTTGGTCAGCAGGTACCAGGTGTTCCTTGGAACGGTCATAGAACGCGCCTTGCGACAAGGCGATGGCGGCGTCTTCGACTTCCACGCCGCGCAGGCCTGTCCAGCTCTCCTGCATGCGCTCACGATTCTGGCCGAAGGCATCGGCCCACGAGGCGGTGAAAGCACAGGCCTTGCGGTCGTAGTACCGGGTGTCGTCCAGGCCCAGCAACTCGATGATCTTGTCTTCGGACACCGGCGCGTTGCCGTGCACCACGATGTAGGTGCTGGTGTGCGTGTCGTCCTCCGGAACCTCCAGCACCGTGAATAGGAACGCGGGCGCCGGAATGACACGGCCGTAGGGCACGATGAAAGGCACCACGCGGGCATTCGTCACGCCCGCCTTGCCGGTCTTGCGCAGGGCCACGTACTGGAACCCGAATGCGGTCTCCTCCATCCTCAGCGTCGGTTCGAGGTCATTGGAAGACAGCGCCGCCGGGTTGACCACGTCAGGGTTCGGTTCGAACTCACCGTCCTTCCATCCGGGACGTGCCATGTTGGTGTGCAGCACGCCCACATGCGAGGAGTCTTCCCCACCTTCGACCAACTGCAGGTAGTTGCAGTGCACGTTGATCCGAAGAACCACGCGATGTGCCGGGTCAGCGTCCATGAAGGCATAGCGCGAGAACTCGGGCTGCAGTTCCTTTGGCCCGACGTAGGCCCAGACGATGCCGCCCTCCTCGCGCACCGGAAAGGCCGCCGCTTTCATTCGTGTGCGGTAATTCGGATCGCCGTTGTTCGGCGTTTCCAGCACGGCGCCGGTCACATCGAACTTCCAGCCGTGGTACAGGCAGCGGATGCCGCCTTCCTCGACTCTCCCGAGCGCGAGCGAGGCCCCGCGGTGCATGCAGAGCTCCTCCATCACACCGACCTTGCCATGGGTATCCCGGAACGCCACATAGTCCTCTCCGAGCAGGCGGACGCGCAGTGGCGGAGCATCGGGCTTGCCCAGTTGTGCGGAAGTGCAGACCGGATGCCAGTAGCGGCGCATCATGTTCCCCATGGGGGTGCCTGGGCCGACGCGGCAGATCAGTTCATTGTCTTGACGGTTCAACATCTAAAGCTCCTGTGCTCAGTGGTTGGGTTGCTATTGGCGGGTGCCCTGGGCGCCCGACTCGGAAACGATGTTCTGGTGAGGTAGCAGCGTGCGCCAGTCCTGGTCCAACCCGATCTCCGCGGAGATGCCGATCGCTTTCTTGACCTCCACCCGCAACGCAGGAATCTCCTGATTGTCGCGAGCGGCCTTAGCGCACGCCAGCAAGCTGCGATACAGGCGTGCAATGGCAATGTCCGCGGCAGACAGCATTTCATGGGAGCGATCGCGCAGAGCACCGCTGGATACGCTGCACGCGGCATCCTCCTGCGTAAAGCTGTCAAAGCCGGTGAAATGGCCCGCGCGCTGCAGGGCGCGGTCTTGTCTGTAGCCGTTTCGCCAGGACATGGCCTGCTCGCTGTCGCAGGTTGCGGCGGTCATGCCGTACTTGGCCATGGTGGGTTCGTCCAGGCCGACGAACTCGAGCTGCTGCGTTCGCATCGGCTCCAGCCCTATCGCCTTCTGCGGGTTCCACCACACATGGAAGAAGTTGCAGCGTTCATCGTCGACCGGTACCACGGCGAACCAGAGGTCACCGTTCGGGTTCGCGACAAAGCACGGCGACGCGAAGGAGGCGATGCGGGCCATGCGCTTGTCGCCGGCCTTACGCATGGCGACATAGTGGAAGCCGAAATCCGTTTCGTCGGCCTCGATGGCCGGTGAGGCGTCGAACTGCATGTGGGTGGTCTTCTTCGCGAAGTCCAGTTCCGCTCCGTTGGTCTTGGCCAGCCCGGAGGCATGCAAGACCGTCAGATGTGAAGAGTCCACCAGACCCTCCATTACCTGCACGTAGTTGCAGTTGACCACCGCCATTGCATTGATGCGATGGGCGTCGTCCTGCTCCATGAAGGGCCAGGTCGGGAACGCAGGTTGCTTGCCCGCGGGTCCCAAGTAAGCCCAAAGAAGGCCCCCTGCCTCGCGCACCGGGTACGTCCGGCCTTTGATGCGCTCCTTGAACTTGGGATCGGCCACGTTTGGCGTTTCGAGCACCTGGCCATCGACGGCGAATTTCCAACCGTGGTAGATGCAGCGGAGGCCGTCGCCTTCAGCGCGCGCGAGTTGCAGCGAAGCGCCGCGATGCAGGCAATGCTCCGCGTAGAGTCCGGCCCGGCCCTGCTGATCGCGCCAACTGACGAACATTTCACCAAGGACTTCGATTGTCTTGGGATCCCCACCCGCTGCGGGCACCTCCGACAGTTGCATCACCGGCAGCCAGAAGCGACGCATCGCCTCTCCCATGGCCGTGCCGCGTCGGGTTCGGCACATCAGCTCGTTGTCTTGATTGGTCAGCATTGTGGGTCCATTGGTTGAAGTTAAAGATCGAGCACGCGATGCGGCATGCGCGGACGTGAGYAACGAGGTGGGAGGTTGTCCATGGTTCAACAATGTCTTCCGCGGAAGATGTGAAGATTAAAAAAAGGGGCGCAGATCAGGCGGTCGCTGCGAAACGGGGGCGGATCACCGCCGGTGAACCACCGAGGCGGCTTTGAACCAGCCAGCGTGCGAGACCCATGTCCATCACCGTTGCATGGTGGGGAAACCAATCGGCCAGTGCATGGGCAAACCTGCGGACCACGTGCGTGTGCCCAAGAGCCAGCGCGGCGCGCACCTCGTCCACAGATTTCAGAACGGCCGAATGTTCATCGACGTGGCAGCCGGCCGACCCGTAGCCCGTCTCCCGCATCGCCCGGTCCTCCTCGCCGAAATGACGGCGCGCGTGGTCGGCGAAGGCTTCGAGCGCGGCCGACAGTTCGGATTCTTCTGCTCGCAGCATGGCGTCGACGCAATGCACGAACTCGCGGTGGGTCTCGTCCATGGCTTCGTGGCCGACGGCGAAGTCCTCGTGCCAATTGAACTCTGCTGTCATATCGAGTATCGCGCTCATGCAAGTCCGGCGGTTCGCGGCAACAGTTCGCGCCATTCGCGGCCGTCCAAGACGTCGTTCATGCCGGCCACACGGGACCAGTCGATCCCGCGCTGGATGCCGATCGGGTCTTCACCCTTTTCCGCGGCATCGGCACACGCAAGCAGAGCCCGGTAAAGGCGGCTGATGCCGATGTCGGATGACGACAGCGCCTCGCTGGCACGCTCCCGCAGTGGACCGGCCGAGACCGAGGCCGCCACGTCTTCCTCGATCAGGCCCGGCAACCCGCTCCAGCTCTCTCCCTTGCGCATTGCATCGCGGTCCTGCTTGAAGTTGTTCCGGGGCCCTGGCTTGTCCGCGCTGCCGAGGGTCTCGTCGGTCAGCCCGAAGCCCTCCAGCACCTCGGGCGTCAAGCCGATGAATTCCAGATGCCGGCTGCGCAGCGGCTCCCGATTGAGCTGCTGGGTTGCGCTCCAGAACACGTGGATGAACGCCGTCCTCGTATCCGCTGTCGGCACCACGAAGGTCGCGATGTCGCCATTCGGGTTGAGCACGATGCAAGGTGCGACGAAGGCGGCGATCCTCGCCTCGGTGCGGCTGCCCTTGTCGTCTGCGATGTCGCGAAGCGCTGCGTAGTAGAAACCGAACGGGGTTTCCTCCAGCTCCAGCCGCGGCGCCAGGTTCTTCTGCATCGAAGTCACCTTCTCCGCGAATTCGAGGTCCGTGTTCCCGGCCTGGCGCAGGCCGTTCAGGTGCAGCAAGCCGAGGTGCGACGAGTCCACCAGCCCTTCGATCACCTGAACGAAATTGCATTCCTCCACGTGGCGCGTGACCAGCCGATTGGCATCTGGCAGATCCATCCAGGGCCAACGGGGGAATTCAGGCTCCACTTCGCGCGGACCGAGGTACGCCCACATCAGCCCCCCCGCCTCGCGCACCGGGTACGTGCGGCCCTTAATGCGCTGTTTGAACCGGGGGTCGGCGACGTTCGGCGTGTCGAGGACCGCACCATCCACTGCGAACTTCCAGCCGTGATAGATGCATCGAAGACCGTCGCCTTCCGCGCGGGCGAGGCGCATCGAAGCTCCACGGTGCAGGCAGGCCTCGGCATACAAGCCGGCGCGTCCAGCCCCGTCGCGCCACGCAACGAACCGTTCACCGAGCAGCTCGACCCCCTTGGGATCCGCGTTGGGCAAGAGCTCTGATGAGAGAAGCACAGGAAGCCAGTAGCGGCGCAAGGCAATGCCCATCGGCTGGTTCGCGCCGACGCGGCAAATTCGTTCATTGGATTGCGTCTTCAGCATGACGTGACCCGATCAGTGATAGACGGACCCGCCGTCGACTGCCAAGATCTGCCCGGAAATGAAGGATGCGTCGTCGCTTGCCAGGAAGGCGACAGAACCGACGATGTCCGCCGGCCAGCCGTCGCGCGGCAAAGCGCGTGTGGCGATGGCGGACTCCCGATAGCTGGCGAGGAACTCCTTGTTGCCCAGGTTGCCCTCGCTGAGCGTGTAGCCCGGCGACACCGCATTGACAGTGATGAAGTCACGTCCGAGTTCCCGCGCGAGAGAGCGCGTCATCGTCATCAGCGCCCCCTTGCTCGCGACATAGTCCAGCATGAAGGGAGCCCCCTTGAAAGCGGTGCCAGAAGTGATATTGATGATGCGGCCGGACTGTTGACGCCGCATGTGCGGCGCGACCGCGCGAGTGCAGAGGAACGGCCCCATCGCATTCACGTCCTGCATGCGGCGCCACTCGGGCACCGTGATCTCTTCGAAGGCACGCAACTGGATGCTGGCGGCAATCGCCGCGTTGTTCACGAGGACGTCGACGCGGCCAAATTCCGAGAGGGTTCGCTCGACCATCCCATGGACGGACTGCTCGTCGGCCACATCGACCTTCAACGCCAGCGCGCGGGCACCACCTATTTGCAGTTCTCGCGCCTGCGGTGTCGCATCCTCGATGTCTGCCAGCACCACGGCTGCGCCCTCCCCTGCCAGGCGTTGTGCGATCGCCAGGCCGATGCCGGTCTGCGCGCCGGTGACAACGGCTACCTTGTCCGCGAATTTCATTGCGTAGTTCTCCGTCGTCAGTGACTCAAGCCCATCAGAGCGGCAACACGCCCCTCGTCTCCGGCCAGTTGTTCGGAAGCACCTTCGAAGACCGTCCGACCCCGGTCCATGACGATGCAACGGTGCGAAAGATCGATCGCGATGTCGACTCGCTGCTCGACGAGCAGCAACGCGAGCGAGCTGTCCTGCACGATCTTTCGGATGCTTTGCACGAGGTGCTCCACGATGATTGGCGCGAGTCCTTCGAAAGGCTCGTCCATCAGCAGCGTTCGGGGGTTACCCAGGAGCGCGCGGGCGATGGCCAACATCTGTTGTTCACCGCCGGAGAGCTGGTTTCCATGGCTTGCGAGCCGCTCGCCCAGGCGAGGGAACAGATCCATCACTCGGCGCACGGTCCACTCGCCCGGCCTCTGCGCGACTTGCAGGTGTTCGGCGACTGTGAGGCTGGGAAAGACCTCGCGGCTTTGCGGCACATAGCCCAACCCGCGGCGCGCGCGCTCGTGCGATGCCAGCGCCGTGAGGTCGCCTCCGTCCAGGACGATGCTGCCGCCGCGACGTTGAGCGCGCCCGATGATCAACTCGAGCAAAGTGCTCTTCCCGACACCATTGCGGCCGATGATCGCGACAGTCTCGCCCGCCGCGACGCGCAGGCTCAGGTTTTCCACCACCAGGGTAGGCCCCCACCCGCCGGTCAGTTTCCTGGTTTCAAGCATATGCGGCGACTCCCTCGAAGCGCTTTTTCCCGGCCGAGCCAAGGTAGACCGCCTGTACTTCGGGATGTGACATCACTTCCGTCGGTTTGCCGGACATCAGCAAGGCGCCATTCACCAACACCGCCACCTCGGAGGCGAACATCCTGACCATCTCCATGTCGTGTTCGATCATCAGCACTGCGATGTCCACCGGCAGGCTGGCGATGGCGTCGTGCAACAGGTCGAGTTCGCTGCTGGGGATGCCGGCAGCCGGCTCGTCCAGCAGCAGCACCCTGGGCTGCAGCGCCAGCGCGATCGCTATCTCCACCAGCCGTTGCCGCCCATATGCGATCTCCGTCACCTTGCAGTTCCGGTCGTCCTGCAGCTTGAGTTGGACAAGCAGCGCCTCGGTGCGCTCCAACAGGTCGTGCTCGCGTCCGGCCGGACGCCACAGATGAAAGCTGCGCCCCGCCGCCTGGGTGACGGCGATGAAGACGTTCTCGAAGACGGTGAGTTGCGAGAACAGGCTTGAGATCTGGAACGTGCGAACCAGCCCTTTGCGCGTGCGGACGGCTGCGGAGGTACCGGTCACCTCCTCACCGAACAGTTTCAGCTTTCCAGCGTCGGGCTTCAGCACGCCGGTGAGCAGGTTGACCAGCGTGGTCTTGCCGGCACCGTTCGGGCCGATCAGGGCGGTGCGGGTGCCGCTGGGGAGCGTGAGGCTAACATCCTGCGTTACGTGCAGCGCACCGAAGTGCTTGCTCAGTCCGCTGGCCTGCAGCGCGCAGACGGCCGCGGTCATGATTGGCCCTCCCGCCCGCGAAGTTTGTCGATTGCGGTTCGACCCAGTCCCAACAGTCCGCCGCGACCGAGCATCACCACCGCAATCAGAAGGACGCCGATGATCAGCATCCAGTAGAAAGGGTTCCATTGGGAGGAGAAGTGCTTCAGCAGCATGTAGACGGGCGCACCGATGAATGCGCCGTAGAGGGTTCCGATCCCGCCCAGCACCAGCATGACCAACACGTCGACCGACGTGTCGAGGGCGAGGACCCCGATTCCGACGAATGCGTTCGCCTGGGTAAACAGGGCGCCGGCAACGCCAGCCGCGGCGGCGCTGATCGTGTAGGCCACGATGAGATGCGGCAACACACGATTGCCGATCAGGCGCATGCGCGCCGGGTTCTCGCGCACGCCATGCAGCATCACCCCGAAAGGCGAGGCGACAACCCGCTTGAGCAGCGCGAACAGTACCACCAGCCAGGCCAGCACGTACAAGTAGGCCGTGCTGCCACCCAGCCCCCATTCGAACCACCCAAAGATGGGTGCGAACTGGATACCGGCCAAGCCGTCGTCGCCACCCGTGATGTCCGTGGCCTTGTGGGCTGCCTCGAACACCAGCACGCCGAGCGCCAGCGTGACCATCAGCAAGGGCAGGCCGGTCAGCCGCAACAGAAAGGGACCCACCAGTGCCGCTAGCGCGGCCGCTGCGATGCCCGCCACCAGCACCGCGCTGATAGGCTCCGTCCACCCGGCCAGGGAGAGCCACCCGGCGGTGAAGGCACCGAGACCGAAGAAGACCGCGTGGCCAAAGGAAAGCACGCCGGAAAATCCCAGCAGTAGGTCGTACGACAGCACCAGCAGCACCATGACCAGCACCGAGGTACCGAGTGACAGGTATTGCGGAAAGAGGAAATAGCAAGCCACCGCGGCGGCTAGCCAGAGGAACTCTCCGGCGCGCCAGTGATGGCGGCCGAGGATGGAATGACGTGGAACAGGTTTCATGGTTCAGGCCGTGCGAGCACGGGCGAGCAGGCCGTCGGGCCGCCACACGATCAGCCCGATGAGAAGCAAGTAGATGAGAAAGGCGCCGGACTGCGGGAAGAGGTAGCGGCCGGCCGTCTCGACAAGGCCGACGATCACCGCGACGGCGACCGAGGCCATCACCTGGCCGTGCCCGGCAAGCGCCACGATCACCAGCACCAGCACCAGGTGCTTGAGCGGCCACATCGGCTCCATCGGCAACATAGGCGCCGCCAGCACTCCGCCGAGTGCGGCGAGGCCGCAGCCCAGCGCGAAAGTCGCCGAGAAGAGCATCGGTACGTTCATGCCCATTGCCTGGGCCATGCCACGGTTGTCCACCGCGGCACGAAGCCGTGCGCCAGTGCTGGTGCGCTCGAACACCCACCACAGCGCGCCGATGATCACCAGGCAAATGACAGCCGAGACGACGCGGTACACCTCGAACTCGCGGATCCCGAGATCGATGTTGCCCTTGAGGTATGCCGGGAGGTCGATGCGCGTGACGTTGGGTCCGAACCACATCGTCAGCAATGCAATGACGACAAAGTTGAAGCCGATGGTCACCAGCACCTGATCGAGGTCGCTGCGCTTGTACAGATGCACATAGAGCAAGCGCTCGGCGGCGACGCCGAACGCCGCCACCGCGAGCACCGCGGCCGGCACCGCGACCGCATAGGGCCAGCCCTGCTGCTGCATCAGGCTGATCGCCAAATACCCGCCGATGGCGGCGAAGGCGCCATGTGCGAGGTTGATGACCCGCATCAAGCCCATGGTGACGACAAGGCCGAGTGCTATAAGGCACAGGACCAGGCCATACGACAGCCCGTACAGGAGGATGAATGCAATGGTGTTCACGGGCGTCCGATCGATGGGAGTCTTCGAAGGCGCTGCTTCAGTTCAGCGACGCGGGGTTCACCTGCTCCCAGGTCTTCACGACCTTGTTGCGCTTCGTGCCGTCGCTGTCCTTCACCACTTCGCGCAAGTAGAAGTTCTGCACGAGTTCCCGGGTGGCCGGGTCGATGGTCACGTTGCCACGCGGGCTCTTCCATGTGTAGCCGGCCAGGGACTTGACGCCCGCCTCGCCGTTGAATGGCTTGCCCGCCTGGTCGCGGATCATCTTGTAGGCGAGGTGCATGGCGTCGTACGCGCCGATACTGAAGGAGTTGGGACGAGCGGTAGGCCCGACGTTCTTCAGCAGCCAGGCAGCGAAGGCCGTGTTCTCCGCGTTCTTAGCATTTGCGTCGATGTAGATGATGGACTTGAAGCCGACGATCGAGTCGTCGAACAGCGGGAGGTCGCTGTCCTCGGCCTCGCCCTGGCCGATGATCAACACCTTTTCCGTCAGGCCGCGTGCAGCCAGCGCCTTGCTGAAGCCCACAGAGGCGGCGCCAGGGGGGAGAAAGATCTGCAACACGTCGGGGTTGGCGTTGGCGATGCGCTCTGCAATCGGGGCGAAATCGGTGGTGTTCAGCGGCACGCGCACGTTGCCGACCATTTGCCCGCCGTCGGCCGAGAACTTGGCCATGAAGGCCTGCTCCACGATATGCCCCGGGCCGTAGTCTCCTACCGCGACGAAGCCCCGTGACTCGCCCTGTTGGCGCGCGTAGGTGGCAGCCAGCTCCGCCGGCTGGTTGATCGCCTGGCCCATGCGGACAAAGTACGGCGACAGCTTCATCAGGGAAGGCGTCGCGGCGTTGACGATGAACAGGGGCACCTTGGCGGCGTTTGCAACAGGAGCGGTCGCTGCCACTTCCGGGCTCAGGTAGAAGCCGCCCAGCATGGCCACCTTGTCCTTGACAACGAGCTCTTCCGCCAGACGCTTCGCGAGAGTGGCATCAGCGCCTGCACTGTCCCTGTAGATCACTTCGACCGGTCGGTTACCGACGCTTGCGCCGTTGAGGGCCATGTACGCCTCGACGCCGTACCGAAACGACTGGCCTGCCACCGCGAACGGGCCGGTGTAGGGGCCGACGAAGCCGATCTTGATGGGCTCCTGCGCTGCAACGGAAGCGCTGAAGAAAATGCCAGCAGCGGCAATTCCCAGCAGACGGGCAAATGGCATTCTCATTGGTTTCACCTCGTGGAGAAGAGCACGCGCGACAAGAAGTAATCTCACGCTTGTTGATTTCGTCTTCCATGGAAGATATATGCAGCTGCGCAGAATCTCTATAGGGCAAACCATTAGTTCACTCGGAGAATCGCCTCTTTCCGCACGCAAGCAAGGCCGCGTAAGATGGCCGCCTTGAAGAGCGTATGTTTCTATGGAAGATCAATACACCGCCGATTCACACAGTGCCGCGCCGGAAGCGGATGGTTCACGCCAGGAACGACACGTGAGACCCAGCATCAGCGAACTGATCACCATGCAATGGCAGACCGAGCGGCAAGACCTGGATCTGCAGAACTTCCTTCTGGCGATCTACTTCATGCGCCTTGGCACGCTGGTCGATCGTGCGTACGACCGCCACTGTCAGAAGGAATACGGCATCAACGGGGGAGACATGCGTCTGATGCTGGCCCTTCGGCGCAGCGGTCCCCCCTACGTCAAGCGGCCGACGGATCTGTTTCGCGCACTGCTGGTGACTTCGGGCGCAATCACAAAGAAAGTCGATCGGCTGGTGGAAGCAGGCTACGTGGAGCGCCTTCACGATCCGGGCCACAGTGGAGGCTTCCTGGTGCACCTCACGAAGAAAGGCCAGCAGGTCGTGGAATTGGCGGTTGAACACCTGGCCAATCACTCTGCCCTGGCGCCTGCCATGTCCCATCTTTCACCGGAAGACCGCAAGCGCGGGACTACGTTTGCGTTGCGGGTCTTGTCCATGCTGGAAATCTCAGAAATGGAACCTGAGGATGCCCCGGGTCATACACACGGGACATTGCCATCGCGACTCAGGATTTCTTCGGCGCGCCGAAGACCTTCGGAAACGGCGTGAGATTGGTCGAGCCCCCGTCGACCACGACGATCTGGCCGGTCATGTGAGCGCTGAGATTTGATGCGAGGAAAAGAATCGGGCCTGCAATCTCGGCCGGCATCGCCGCGCGGCCGATCGGGATCGATTCGCCTACCGCACGCCATGCCTCGTCGCCGAGCATCTGGTTYAGGCGAGGTGTTCTCACGAATCCAGGCGACACCGCATTCACGCGAACGCCCCTCGGCGCGTATTCGGCGCCTGCACCGCGCACGAAGTGGTGGAGGGCTGCCTTCGAACTGGCATACGCGGTTTCGCGCGGAATGATGCGGTCGCCGGCCACCGATCCCACGAAGGTGATGGTCCCGCCTCCGGCCTTCGCGATCAGCTCAGCGCCGATCTGGACGGCCAGGAACGCGTGGCGGACGACAACGTCGAACTGCCGATCCCATGCGGCATCGTCGAACTCCACTAGCGGCCGAAGATCGGCCATGCCGATGATGTCGACGACACCGTGAACCTGGCCGAAGCTGCGAACGGCGGCGTCGAAAGCTCGCTGCATGTTTTCGCGCGACGTGACGTCGCCTGCAAAGTGCACGCCGTTGACGGCCTTGGCGATCCCCACGGCCAGTTCTTCTTCGCGATCGACGCACATCACGCGTGCACCCGCCTGGGCGAGAGCGTGGGTCGTCGCCTCGCCGATGCCCTGTCCGGCGCCGAGCACGACGAAATTCCTGCCGTCCAGTCGAAGCTGTTGGAGGTAGTCGGGAACGCTGTAGTCGGGCGTCTGTACGGTCATCTCCGGCTCCTCATGCAGCAAGCACTTCGCGACGTGAGGGCAGCCGGTCCTGCCACAGGGTCGCACCATCGCCGGKACGGGATGCCGTTTCGTTGTCCTGTTGACTGAGCATGTGAGTTTCTTTCGGTGGTGGGGGTCAAAGGGGTCAGAGCTCCAGCACGAGCCGGGGTGTGCGCGCACGCGAACAACATGGCGTGAAGCAGTCGTTCTGTTCGTGCTCGGCATCCGTCAGGTACAGATCGCGGTGGTCCGGCAGGCCGGCGAGCACGCGAGTGACGCAAGTGCCACAGACGCCTTGCTCGCACGACACGGCGATGGCGATGCCGGAATCTCTCAGCGCTTCGGCCGCGCTCTTGTCGGCGTCGACCTTGATCACCCGGCCGCCGCTCTTCAGCTCGATCTCGAAAGGTCCGTCGGCCGAATGGTCGATCGGCGCGGCCGCGAAGTACTCCCGATGCAGTTGCGGCTCCTTCCAGCCGAGCTTGCGCGCGGTCTCGAGCACGTGGTCCATGAAGCCCGCGGGGCCGCACACGTAGAGATGCGTTTCGGGATTCGGCGGGCCGATCGCGGCGGCGGCGTCCAGCATCTGCTCCCTCGGCCCGTCATCGACATGGATGTGCACGTCACCGGCATAGGGGCTGGATCGAAGCCGCTCGACAAATGCCATCCGGCTGATCGTCCGTCCGCAATAGTGCAGTTCGAACGCGCGCCGCTGCTGCGCGAGTTGTTCCGCCATGCACAGGATCGGCGTGATGCCGATGCCGCCTGCCAGCAGGATGGATCGTCCGGCGCTCTTGTCCAGTGCGAAGTGGTTGCGGGGAACGCTGATGTCCAGTTCGTCGCCAACCTTCACGCCGTCTACGAGCGCCGCGGAACCCCCGCGCGATTGCGGTTCACGCAGTACGCCGATGCGGTATCGCGCAGGTTCGCTCGGTAGGTCGTGCAAGGAGTACTGGCGAATCAGTCCGCCCGGCAGGTGGATATCGATGTGGGAGCCGGCCTCGAACGGCGGCAGCGCGCTTCCGTCGACTGCGGCCAGTTCAAATCCGGCTGTCCCTTCCCCCAGTTCGGAACGGGCGCTGACTGTCACTCGCATGAGCACTTCCATCACTGAACTCCAATGGGTTGACGCGCGACGGCGCCTGAGCGGTGTCGAATGAGGATCGGCGCGCCGCCCAGTCGCTGTTGCACCATCCATCGCGCCAGGCCCAGATCCATCACGCGTGCGTGTTCCGGGAACCAATCGGCAAGTGCTTCGGCGAAAGCGCGGACGACAGTCGGCCGCCCTTCGCGCAATGCCTCCTGCACTGCGTCCAGCGACTTCAGGACCGCCGCATGCTCATCGACGTGGCAGCCGCCGGCGTTGTAGGCGCCGCGCCGCATCGCCTCGTCTTCCTCGGCGAAGTGACGCTTCGCGTGTTCAGCGAACGCCTCGAGCCGCGTGGCCAACTGGTCATCTGGCGCACGCAGCAGCGCGTCGACGCATGAGACGAATTCCCTGTGCGTTGCGTCCATTTCGTCGTGACCCACCTCGAATTCGTCGCTCCAAGTGAATGTGTTCTCGGTCATGTTCGGCTTGGTCTCCAGTCTTTGGCGCAGCTCACACGCGCCCGGGAAATTCTTCAGAAGATCAATAACATCTTCCGTGGAAGATATGTGAGCATGACCGAGATCGAAATAGGGAAAACCCTTGGTGCGCGAGGTTGGCGTCGTGTACATGTGCGCCGTAGTTGCAGATGTTCAGCGTAACAGTGTCAGACAATGACTTCCATGGAAGATCAATGTGAGTTAGATTTCACCCCACAACCCAAGGAGACCTGCAATGTCAGTTGTTCGCTTCGAACGCCACGAGTCCGTTGGCCACATCGTGCTGGCCAATCCGCCGCTCAACCTCATCACCACGGAATTTTCAGATCGCTTGAGGGAGGCCATCAACCAGGCGAGCGAATCGACCATCCGCGCCCTCCTCATCCGCGCCGAAGGCCCGAACTTCAGCCAGGGCGGGGACATCCTCGACTTCATCGATAAGGAGTTCAACGCCTGGCGGACCTTCATCAGCGAGATGCACCACGCGTACCGCGCCATCGAAGCGCTCCAGATACCCACCGTYTGCGCGGTGCGCGGCAGGGCCTGGGGCGGAGCCTTTGAGCTGACCCTCGCCTGCGACTTGATCGTGGCCGCGGACAACGCCTCGTTCCGCTGCATCGAGGCGTCGGTTGGGACGGCCCCGGTCGCCGGAGGTGTCCAGCGGCTCGCCGAACGTGCGGGACGATCGCGTGCCGCGCGATACGTCATGCTCAGCGAGCCGATGTCCGGYGCAACCGCCGGCGAGCTGGGTGTCGCTGCGTTCGTTGYYCCGGAGTCCGATGTGGAAGCTGCTGCATCCGCATTGGCAACCCGCCTCTCAACCGGCCCCACCCGCTCCTACGCAGCCATTCGCGCGCTGCTGAAGGCATGGGCCGCGGGCGRCGTCCCGGGCGCAGACTCGGTACTGCTCGATCTCACGATGCCCCTGCACAACACCGAAGACGCGCGCCGAGGCCGAACGGCGCGCGCAGACGCAATGAAGCGCGGTGTCGAACCCGAACCCGTCATTTTTCTCGGCCGCTGAAGCCGCGATCTCATCACGCAAGAAGAGCGGTCGTCCAACACCTTTCTATTTCTGGCATAGGACAGTTGCTCGCAGGAGGATTGGCACGCCGACAGAAGTACCTATGCTTTGGTATCTCAGCATCACTGCCTCGACACCATGATCCAGCACAGACGTAAACTCACGCTCGACGCCCACCACCTCGGATGGCTCAAGGCGCGCCACCACTTCATCGTCAAGCCGACGGGCAACTCCGCGCATCTGCCACTAGGGCCGTTGATCGTGTGGAATGACGATGAAATTGCGCCTGGGACTGGCTTTCCAATGCACGGACACCGCGATGTCGAGATCATCTCTTACATACGCGAAGGCGTCGTCTCGCATCGGGACAGCGCAGGTGGCGCGGGCGCCACTGCCGCTGGCGATGTGCAAGTCATCAGTGCCGGATCTGGCATCCGGCACGAGGAGTTCAATCGCGAGGAAACTCCGTTGAAGCTCTACCAGATCTGGATCGAATCAAACCGGATTGGCGCAGAGCCTCGTTGGCAGTCGAAGCCATTTCCGCGTACCCATCGAGCTGGCCAATTGGTCACTCTGGCCAGCGGCCTGTCAGGCGACGACGACGCACTGCCGATACGGGCAGATGCGCGGGTGATGGGTGTCACACTGAAGGCCGGCGAGATCGTCAGCCACTCCCTCTCGACGTCCAGCCAGGCTTATTTGGTGGCCGCACTGGGTTCGCTGCGAGTGAACGGGGATGATGTAGATGCGGGCGACGGAGTCGCGGTTGCGGAGGTTTCACAGGTGGTCATCGAAGCCACGACGGATGCCGAGGTAGTGATGGTCGAAGTGCAGTGAATGGCGCAGACGCCAAGCCACTGAGCCCAGTTCATCCTGGGACGAGAGACTCAGGGCCGTTCGCCCAGCAACTTGAAGCCCTCGGCGAGCGCTTCAATGAGCGAACGGACTGCAGGAACCAGTCCGCGACGGGATGCAAAAACCAAGTGGACGAGACCGGACGCAGTCTTCAGGCTGGGCAGCACTTCGAAGAGCGATCCGTCAGCCACGTATTTGCGAATCAACGTCTCCGGCAGAAGCGCAATACCTATGCCGTCCAGCGCACCGGTCAGCAGCAAGGAAAGGTCGTCAGTGGCGAGGCGCGGAGTGTGCGGGACGTCGATCTCGAGGCCTTCGGGACCGGTGAATCGCCAGGAGAGCTTGTTGCCCGGGCGCGTCATGCTCAAGGTCGGCAGCTTGGAAAGCTCGTCGCCCGAAGTCGGTTCGCCATGCTGCGCGATGAACCAACGACTGCACACCATTGTCATCCGCGACTCGCCCAGGACGCGCAACGCCAGGTCCGAGTCCTCCAACGGGGGTAAACGCACGCGAACGGCAAGATCGAAGCCTTCTTCAACCACGTCGACGGGCCTGTTCGTCGCCTCCACATGAACGCGTACAGCCGGATTGTCGGCCATGTAGCGAGACAGAATCGGTCCGACACCGCTCATCAATAGCCCGACGGGGCAACTGATGCGTACCAGGCCCTGAGGTGCCGCGAGCGCTCGCTCGACTGCCTCGCGGGCAGCCTTGGCCTCCGCAACCACAGCCACACAGTGTCGATAGAAATTCTCCCCGGCGTTCGACAACGAGATGCTTCGCGACGTCCGATTGATCAGGTGAGCACCGAGTTGTCGCTCCAGTTCGGAGACTCGCCGGCTCAGTTTCGACGTTGGAATGCCGAGCGCACGCCCGGCAGCCGAGTAGCCGCGATGCTCCACGACCTTGGCAAACAGATACAGGTCGTTCAGATCAAGGATTTCCGACATCTCTTGCTCCTCCTCCTCGTTGAATGGAAAGCCGGCGTCCCGCCCTCTTTCAGAAATCGTCAGCTGAGATTTGATGATCACACAGATCATCTTCCTTGGTCCAAAGGATGGCTGCCCCGAGTTCCTCAGAAGTTAAGCCTGGCGGAAAAGAGCCGGCTCCGCTCGTCTGAACACGCTTTGACTGAGATACAGTACCTCCGCGATTGCCCCCACTCTCCAGGGCTTGAACCTGTTCCCTGATTTCCTTCAGCTCTCAAGCGAGCCGCCGGGTCTAGCGGGACTCAAAAATTCGCTGACCGCAAGACGCGCGGAGTCGCGTACTCGCGCCCGAGCATGGCGCGAGCGAAGAAGTAGTTGTTGCGACTGCGCTCACTGAGCGCATCGATGTCGACGTGACCTTCTTCGTCACACGGAAACACAAGGCCGCGACCTTCGTTGGAGAGCGTCGCGAACCGAATCTCGAATGACGATGAGAGTGTTTGCGTGGTGGTGGCCATGCTTGTCTTCTACGGCTTGGATGGAGCCAATCTAGGCCGAAAGCCCGTGTGAACCCAGAGCAATGCCAAGAACGCACCTTTGCTGCACCAGCAACGGTCGCTGCGCTCCCTCTGAAACGGGCTGATTTGGCGCACGGAAATTTACCCAACGAACGCCCTCCAACTCAATCGACGCTTGCGTTTGCCTGAAGTCTTCTTATACTTTACGAACGTACAGTTTTAAGCACGAAGCAAAGGCATAGGAGACGTAGGCAATGATTGAAGAACGCGACCTCATCGTCACGATGCGTGACGGAACCCGTTTAGCGGTGGACGTCTATCGGCCGGACGAACCGGGGAACTACCCCGTCCTCTACGCATGCGCCTTGCACAACAAGGACATTCAAGGCCCCGATATTTCCGACATCTTGCCGCCTCAACCGGCCCATGCACCGCTGTGGTTCGGACCGATCGAGGCCGGGGACACGCGCCGATTCATTGCCAACGGCTACGTTCATGTCATTGCACAACCGCGCGGGTCTGCAAAGTCGGAGGGGCACTACGGTCACGAGGACACCGATCACTACGACCTTATCGAGTGGATCACCCAGCAACCGTGGTCCAACGGCAAGGTCGGCATGGTGGGGATATCCGGCTATGCTGGAGAACAGTGGCGTGCGGCCGCGCAAGGCCACCCTGCGCTCAAGGCGATATTTCCCTACGATGCGTGCAGCGCGTACGGTGGGATGTTCGGCTTCCGGGATTTCAACCCCGGAGGTGTCGTCCACTCCTTCCCCTACCTGTTGGACGTCTTCAGCACGGTTCACGAATCGCGCGACATCCCCACCGAGCTTCCCCCCGAGCAAGAATCGCTGTGGCGCGATGCCATGCGCAACCCGGACTACAAGCAATACGTCAACCTGTACAACATCCTCACCCAGAAGGGCCAGCGCACCTTCGTCATGTACTTGATGATGACGCAGCCCTGGGAAGCAGACGGTGTCGTCGAGCGTTCGGAAGAGACCTTCAAGAAGATCAAGATCCCGTTCTACACCGGCTCCGGCGCCTACGCCTACACCTACAAGCTTCACTGGCTCGGTGCACAGAACTACTTCCAGAACGTCGACCAGCCGAAGAAGTTGTTGTTCACCGGGCCGGCGCATCTGGAGCGCCCTTTCCACCAGTACCACGACGAGATCATCCGTTGGTACGACCACTGGCTCAAGGGCAAGGACACCGGCATCATGAACGAGCCACCGGTGCGCTACTGGCTCATGGGGGCCAACGAGTGGCGCACGGGCCAGGATTGGCCATTGCCCGAGACGCAGTGGCAGAAGTACTACCTGTCGCACTGGGAAACGCTGAGCACGGAGCCGCCCCGGCCCACCGCCGAACTTGGCGCATCGGCGCGCGAACCGGACGTGTTCACGCAGATGCCCGTCACCCGAACCACGAAGGTCGAGCGCCTGCGATACATGACCGAGCCGATGCCGCACGACGTCACCGTGGCCGGTCCCGTCTCGCTGACCCTGCACGCTGCCATCGACCAGGAAGACACGAACTGGATCGTCATCCTCAAGGACGTCGGCCCTGACGTCTCCGTACGAACGGCGCGCGAGGGCGAGCGCGATGTGCCAGTAGACCTTCCGGAGCGCGAACTCACCCGTGGCTGGCTCAAGGCATCGTATCGCGCCCTCGACGAAACCCGGTCAACACCGTGGAAGCCGTTCCACAAGCTCACCCATGACTCGATTTCACCGGTAAAGCCCGGCGAGGTCGTCGAATACAAGATCGAGATCCTGGCAACGGCCAACCAATTCAAGGCCGGCCACCGGATCTGCCTCGAGATCGCGAGCATGGATGTTCCGACCGGGACCGGCGCGATGACGAACGTGGAATACATCCCCTACCACATCTGCAGCAGTACGACGGTGACGCATCGGATCTACCGCGATGCCGACAGGCCCTCGCACCTGCTGCTGCCGATCATTCCGAGCTAGTCCGCAATCCCGCCCCGAAGAGGTACCAGATCATGACCACCATTCGTTTCGAACGTCGCGAAAACATCGGCAGCATCGTGCTCGCCAATCCTCCGTACAACCGCATCGATCTTCAGTACGCGGCGTCCCTTCGCGAGGCCGTTCACGCCGCCAGCGAAAGCGACATCCGCGTCCTGGTGATTCGCGCCGAGGGGCCGAACTTCAGCATGGGTGGCGAAGTCCGCGTGTGGCCGGGCAAGGACATCCACTGGTTCCGAACCTTCGTGTCGGACGTGAATGCCTCCTACCGCGCCATTGAGGCGCTTCGCGTCCCGACCGTCGCGGTCGTGCGCGGCCTTGCCTTCGGCGGGGGTCTTGAACTCGCGCTCGCCTGCGATTTCGTCGTCGCGGCGGAGGACGCCGYCTTTCGCTGCGTGGAAGTCACCACCGCGATGCTGCCGATCGCGGGGGCCTTGCAGCGCCTCGCCGAACGCGTGGGTCGCGGCCGCGCCTCCCGCTTCTCCATGCTGGGCGATCCCATTCTCGGCAAGGAGGCCGGCGAGCTGGGCATCGCCACACACGTCGTTCCGGAGGCCCGGCTCGACGCCGAGGCCGACGCGCTGGCCCAGCGTCTGGCGGTGGGCCCCACCCGCTCTTACATGGCGACCCGCACGATCCTGAAGGCCTGGTCGGGCGGCGGCATCACCGCAGCCGATGCAGTGATGCCCGATGTCACGATGGAACTCTTCCACACCCAGGATGTGCAGCGCGGCTTCATCCATACCGCCAAGGCCTTCGACGCGGACACAGAGCCGTCCGAAATGACATTCGAGGGCAAGTAAACGTCCACCTCGCCCCAGGAGAGCGACCTGTGATTCAAGAAAGCTACGTATCCGGCCACCGTTCGACGACTCTGATCGAGGAGACGATCGGCGCCTATCTGGACGGTGTTGCCGAGCGCGATGGCGCGCGGCTGGCGCTGATAGTCCCCCACCAGCATGTGCGATGGACCTACTCGGACCTCAAGGCGAATTCGGACGCTCTTGCCGCGGGCTTGCTGCGCCTCGGCCTGGAGCCAGGCGATCGGGTCGGCATCTGGGCGCCGAACTGCGCGGAGTGGACCGTCGCCCAGTTTGCGACCGCCAAGGCCGGGTTGGTTCTCGTCAACATCAACCCTGCCTACCGAGTCGGCGAACTCGAGCACGTGCTGCAGGCGGTCGAATGCCGAGCGCTCATCACGGCACTCCGATACAAGTCCAGCGACTACCTCGCGATGCTGAACGCGCTGGCTCCGGAACTCGCCAACGACAAGGACGTCCTGACCAGTGCCAGGTTGCCGGCGCTCAAGCATGTCATCACCATTGGCGATGAATTGCACGCAGGCTGTATTCCCTTCTCGGATGTCTCTGCGAAGGCCGACAGCGCAGCGAAAGAATGGCTCGAGTCGGTGGCGACAGCCGTCGACCCCCATGGGCCGGTCAACATCCAATTCACGAGTGGAACGACGGGCCTTCCCAAAGGCGCCACGCTGTCGCATCACAACCTCCTCAACAACGGATTTTTCGTTGGAGAGGCCACCGGCATCGAGTCGGGCTCGCGAGTCTGCATCCCAGTACCGCTGTATCACTGCTTCGGCATGGTCATGGGGAACCTGGGCTGCCTCACTCATGCAGCAACCATGGTCTACCCGGGCGAGTCTTTCGATCCCGCTGCCACGCTTGGTGCCATCGCTGCGGAGAAGTGCGACGTCTTGTACGGCGTGCCCACCATGTTCATCGCGCAACTCAATCTTCCAGGGTTCGAGCATTACGACGTCTCGTCGCTGCGACGCGGAATCATGGCCGGCGCGCCATGCCCGGTCGAGGTGATGAAAGAAGTCATCTCCAAGATGCACATGAGCGAAATCACCATCGCCTACGGCATGACGGAGACAAGTCCTGTGAGCTTCCAGAGCAGCCGAGACGACCTTGTCGAGCTGCGCGTCTCCACCGTCGGTCGAATTCAGCCCCACCTCGAGGTCAAGATCGTGGATCGTGAAGGCAAGACCGTGCCTCGCGGCGAATCCGGCGAGCTTTGCACGCGAGGCTACTCCGTGATGCTGGGCTACTGGAACGACGAGGCGCGGACCAAGGAAGCCATTGACGCTGACGAATGGATGCATACGGGCGATCTCGCTTCTATCGACAGCGACGGTTACTGCCGCATCGTAGGTCGCATCAAGGACATGGTGATCCGGGGTGGGGAGAACATCTATCCACGCGAAATCGAAGAGTTCCTCTACCGGCACCCCGACATCCAAGATGTCCAGGTGATCGGCGTGCCCGACGAGAAGTATGGCGAGGAACTCTGTGCTTGGGTCATTCCTCGCGCCGGAGTCCAGCTCGATGAAGATGCAGTGCGCGCGTTCTGCCGCGACCAGATCGCGCACTACAAAGTGCCGCGCCATATCCGCATGGTGCAGGAGTTCCCGACGACCGTGACCGGCAAGATCCAGAAGTTCCAGATGCGCGAACACATGATCAAGGAGCTCGGGCAGTCGCGGCACTGAAGCGCCGAACGCGCATGCCGATGGTCGAATACGAGAACAACATGGAAGCGTTTGAATACACGCCGCTGCAAGGCCGGGTCGTCTTCGGACACGGGACGATCGAGCGAATCGCGGAGGAAATGAGCCTCATGGACTGCAGCCGGGCATTCGTGCTGCCGGATGCGCACCACGAACAGACGGCCGCGGCCAGGATCCTCGGACTGCTTGGCGATCGCGCCGTGGGCCTGTCCACCGACGTTGTCATGCACACGCCTGTCGAGGTGACGGAGCAGATCGAGAAGAGGCTGGACGCCGCATCGCCCGATTGCCTTGTCGCTCTGGGTGGCGGTTCGACGACGGGCCTGAGCAAGGCCCTGGCATTGCGCACCGGCCTGCCGCAAATCGTCGTCCCAACGACCTATGCAGGCTCCGAAGCAACCCCCATCCTGGGACAGACGGAGCAAGGGCGAAAGACCACGTTGCGGTCCCCTAAGGTGCTCCCGCCTGTCATCGTCTACGACGTCGACCTGACGCTCGGCATGCCGGTCGGCCTGTCGGTCGTGTCTGGCATAAATGCCATGGCGCACGCCGTCGAGGCGTTGTACGCCAGGGACGCCAACCCCGTGACTTCCATGCTGGCGGAACAAGGCCTTGCTGCCCTTGCGACCGCGCTGCCGATCATTGCCGCCGACCCCAGGAACCTCAAGGCGCGATCTGACGCCCTCTACGGCGCCTGGGCCTGCGGCAACTGCCTCGGCACGGTGGGCATGGGCCTGCACCACAAGCTCTGCCACACGCTCGGCGGAAGCTTTGACCTTCCCCACGCGCAGACCCACACGGTCATCCTTCCGCACGTCGCCGCGTTCAACCAGAGTGCGGCCCCCAGGGCGCTCGAGCGCGTCGCTCGAGCACTCGGCGTCGACGCGGCTGGAGCCGGCCTGTTCGACCTGGCCGAATCCCCGGGTGCCCCAACGTCGCTGAAGGCCATCGGAATGTCCGAGGCCGATCTCGACAAGGCGGCGGATATTGCGACGTCCGCCCCTTACTGGAATCCTCGGCCCGTCGAGAGAGCGGCCATTCGCGCCCTGCTTGATGACGCCTATCA